>NZ_JARGEF010000062.1:0-36133 GCF_033794725.1 Streptomyces sp. ID05-39B
CCCTCGGCCTGCGCCAGCCGCCCCGCCTCGATGCCAGGACCGTCGTCCCGTACGGTCACGATCACCGCGTCGGGCTCGTCCTCCACCAGGATCCACGCCCGCGCCCGCTCCCCCGCGTGCTCGCGCACATTGTCCAGCGCCGCCCCGACGGCGGCGGCCAGTTCCCGGGCGGCGTCCGGGGCCAGCAGCACCGGGGCGCCGGGCTCGGCGAGGTTGACCCGGGCGGTGGCGAAGGGCGCGAGCAGCGTGCGCAGGTCGACCGGCCCCTGCTCCTCGTCACCTTCGTCCACCGCGAGGACGACGGCTCCGTCGGCGGTGTCCCGCGACACCCGGGAGACCGGGACGAGGCCGCGCGAGACCAGGGTGCGCAGTGCCACCTCCTGCTCGCCGGCCATCCGGCCCAGCTCGGCCGCCTCACCGCCGATGACCGCGCCCCGCCGCTGCACCATCGCCAGCACCTGGAGCACGCTGTCGTGGATGTCCCGGGCCAGCCGCTCCCGTTCACGGGTCGCGGCCTCGATCTCCAGGGCGCGGGCGAGGGTGCGCTCCGAGGCGCGGGCGACCTCGACGACGTAGCCGATGGCGATGGAGGCGACCCAGACGAGGATCACGTTGTGGACGGTGTCGCGGGCCGGGTGGCCGCGCTCGATCAGGTTGGCGACGGCGACCGGCGTGGACGCGAAAGCGGCCCAGCGCCAGCCGCCCTTGATGGCGAACGCCAGGACCGAGCCTGCCGTCCATATCGACGGCAGGGTGGGGCCGCTCTCCTGGATGTGCTGGTCGCTGACGACCAGCGGGGTCAGCAGGATGCCGGTGAGGGCGACAAGGAGGTCGGCGGTGAGGAAACGCTTGGTGCACGCCGTCGCGTTCTGCACGCGGGGCAGGGTGGCGAGCGTCCAGACGCACAGCACCGCGAGGTAGGCGATGGCGATGCCGGGCCGGTCGTAGGAGTCGTAGGTGGTGACGAACAGGCCGACCGCGTACAGCATGGTCAGCACCCGGTAGGCGGTGAGCGCACGCCACAGCGGCAGCTCCACCGACATCCTCATGACTCTCTCGCGCTTCGGCACTTCCCCCGCCCCCCTGAGCCCCGGACCACGGTCCCTAGGGCTCCGTCCTCTCGGACTTCTCCTTCTTCGCCTGGTCCTTCTCGGCCTGTGCGAGGGCCGCCCTCGCGGCCTTCTCCGCTTCCTTGTCGGCCTTCGCCGCGTCCGCGATCTGCCGCTTGGCGGCCGTCGCGTAGATGTCGACGTACTCCTGGCCGGAGAGCTTCATGATCTCGTACATGACTTCGTCGGTCACCGCGCGGAGCACGAAACGGTCGTGTTCCATGCCGTGGTAGCGGCTGAAGTCCAGCGGCCTGCCGATGCGGATGCCGGGCCGCATGATCTTCGGCATCACCTGGCCGGGCGGCTGGATCTTCTCCGTGTCGATCATCGCGACGGGGATCACCGGGGCGCCGGTGGCGAGCGCCACGCGCGCGAGACCGCCCGGTTTGCCGCGGTAGAGCCGGCCGTCGGGCGAGCGGGTGCCCTCCGGATAGATCCCGAACAGCTCACCGCGCTCCAGCACGTCCATGCCGCTCCTGATGGCAGCCTCGCCCGCGCCGCGGGCGCCGGAACGATCCACCGGGAGCTGGCCGACGCCCTTGAAGAAGGCGGCCGTCAGTCGGCCCTTCACACCGGGCGTGGTGAAGTACTCGGCCTTCGCGATGAACGTGACCTTGCGGTCGAGGACCGCGGGGAGGAAGAACGAGTCCGAGAAGGAGAGGTGGTTGCTCGCCAGGATCGCGGGGCCCTCGGCGGGAACGTTCTCCAGGCCCTCCACCCAGGGCCTGAAGATCATCTTCAGCGGCCCCCCGACGGAAACCTTCATCGCGCCGTACAACAACCGAGTGCCTCCTGATAAGTGTCGCTCAGACCTTAACCCGGAGTCGTGGCCAAAGGCCCCGACGACCCTGGTCGGTGTCAGTGCGGTCGCGTACGGTGAACCTCACGCCCCTCCCACCGACCAATCCCCGTCAAAAAGCCTTCTCCCGGGCGACGACCCGGGAAATGACGAAGACAGGAGACCGAAGGTGCCGGTCCTTCCTGGAGCCGAGCCGTACCGCCATGACGGCGGGGAGGTCGGGATCCTCCTCTGTCACGGCTTCACCGGTTCCCCGCAGTCGCTGCGCCCCTGGGCCCGCAACCTGGCCGGGCACGGCCTGACCGTCTCAACCCCCCTGCTCCCGGGACACGGCACGCGCTGGCAGGACCTGGCGCTCACCGGCTGGCCCGACTGGTACGCGGAAGCGGACCGCGAGCTGCGCGCCCTGCGGGAGCGGTGCGCGCGGGTGTTCGTGGCCGGGCTCTCGATGGGCGGCGCCCTTGCCCTGCGGCTCGCCGCGCGGCACGGTGACGCGGTCGAGGGCGTCGTGGTCGTCAACCCGGCGAACAAGGTCCACGGCCTGTCCGCGCCCGCGCTTGCGGTGGCCCGTCATCTCGTCCGTACGGCGAAGGGGGTCGTCGGCGACATCGCCAAGGAGGGGGTCCGGGAGACCGGGTACGACCGGGTGCCGCTGCATTCGGCGCACTCCCTGCGGACCTTCCTGCGCCTCGTCGACGGACAACTGCCTCAGGTCACCCAGCCGCTGCTGCTCCTGCGCAGTGTGCGGGATCATGTGGTGCCGGCCGCCGACGCGGCCAGGATCCTGAGCCGGGTGTCGTCGACGGACGTGACCGAGGTGCTGCTGGAACAGAGTTACCACGTGGCGACGTTGGACCACGACGCGGACCGGATCTTCGAGGAGACTCTCGCTTTCATCGGCCGGCTCGCACCCAGTGTCGGCAAGGAAGGGACGACCGCAGGTGGCTGAGCACGACTCCGACCGCGAGGACCGTGAGGACCGCGAGGACGGCCGCGACCACGAGCCGGAGCAGAGCGTGCCCTTCGACGAGGAGGCCGCCTGGGCGGCGATCGTCGAGGGGTACGGCGACGAGCCTGTGGACCCGCCGGGCGCCAAGCCGTTCAAATCGGTCGAGGACCTGGCGCTCCTCGAAGTGGAGACCAACGACGACGACCCGGTGTCCGGCGCGGCCTCGGGTGCGGTCGCCACGGACGAGCCCGGTGAGGAGAAGCAGCCGGCCAAACCGCTGGGCAGCTCGGTCTCCTTCGCCCCCGGGGTCGGTCCGCGCGACTACTCGCCGGCCGAGCCCGCCGAGACCGACCTCGAGACCGACCTCGACGCGGAGGACGAGGGCCACTTCGTGCCGCCCGAGCCGCCGCCGCTGCCCGATGCCGACACCACCGCCCGGTTCGCCTGGCTCGGGGTGATCGGCGGCCCGATCCTGCTTCTGCTGGCGATCCTGCTCGGCTGGGAGATGTCCTGGTGGCTGACGACGATCTGCGTCGGCGGCTTCCTCGGCGGGTTCGCCACTCTGGTGATGCGCATGAAACCGGACGACGAGGACGACCAGGACCCGGGGCGGGGCGCGGTGGTCTGAGGCTGCCAGGACCCGGGGCGGGGCGCGGACCCTGGGCGGGGCACGGTGGTCCAAGGACTGCCAGGACCCGGGGCAGGACCCTGGGCGGGGCGCGGTGGTCCGAGATCCGCGGCCGCGCCGGCCTCCGTCCGGTGGTCGGAGCCGGCCTGGTCGGAGCCGGGCTCAGGCCGCGGGCACCCGCAGGGCGGCCAGGACCGGCAGGTGGTCCGTGGCCGCCCTCACGTCCGTCTCGGTGATGCCCGGGAGAGCGGTCGGGACCCCGCAGCCCAGTACCTCCACGCCCTTGGTCGCGAGGATCGCGTCGATGCGGCGGTCCGGACGGGCGGGCGGGAAGGTGTTCTCTCCGCCCCAGGGTGCCGTCGTCCGGCAGTCCTGGAGGGCGGCGGTCAGCAGGGTGAAGGTGGGTCCGCCGGGCCGCTCGTTGAGGTCGCCGCCCGCGACCGCGTGCTCGACACCCATCCCGGCCAGCCGGTCGAGGAGCATCCCGCCCTGCTCGTACCGCTCCGCCTCGTCCAGGCTCAGATGACAGCTGAGGACACCGATGCGGGCGCCCCCGAACCGGACGACGGCGGTGGCGAAGCCCCGTCGGTGCTGTCCGGGGGTGAGGGGCAGGAGCACGTCCTCGGTGCGCTCGACGGTCGCCCGCAGCGAGCAGAGGACGGCGGGGCCCGCGGCCGTACCGCCGCCGGAGAGGATGACCTGCCCGGACGCTGCCGCGAGCCGGGCGAGTTTCTTGCGCCAGCGGAAGAAGCGGGGGGCTTCCTGGACGAGGACCAGGTCGGGGGCGCACGCGGTGATCACTCGGGCGAGGGCGTCGGTGTCGTCGCGCATCGACCGGATGTTGTAGCTCAGGACGCGGATCACGGCGGAGCCGTCGGGTTCCGTACGAGGCTCGGGGAGCGGCGGAGACGTCACCATACCGTCACGATACGGGCTGATCACCTGGCAGGGGCAGAGGTCCGGGTTCCCCGCACCGGACGGGTGCGGGGAACCGGAACCTGTGTCAGAGAGCGGCCGTCACATGATCGGGTCGGGCTCGCGGGCCAGGTCGGCCGCGCCGACCAGGCCCGCCTTGTTGCCCAGCTGGGCGGCGACCACGTCGGCCACCGGGCGCCAGTTGCCGCCGACCAGCCACCGCTTGTACGACTTGCGGATCGGGTCGAGGACCAGCTCGCCCTCGTCGGAGAGGCCGCCGCCGACGATGAAGGCGGACGGGTCGAAGAGGGAGGCCAGGTCGGCGAGGCCGGCGCCGGCCCAGCGGGCCAGCTCGCGGTAGGAGTCGACGGCGACCGGGTCTCCCTGGCGGGCGGCCATCGAGATGTGCTTGCCCTCGATGCCGTCGGGGCTGCCGTCACCCAGACCGAGCAGGATCGCGGCGTTCTCCGGGGTGGCGTTGGCGCGCTGCTTGGCGTACCGCACGAGGGCGCGGCCGGAGGCGTACTGCTCCCAGCAGCCCTGGGAGCCGCAGCCGCACAGCAGCCCGTCCGGGACCATGCGGATGTGGCCGAACTCGGCGGCCACGCCGAAGTGCCCGCGGCGCAGCTTGTTGCCGATGATGATGCCGCCGCCGAGGCCGGTGCCGAGCGTGATGCAGATGACGTTGCGGTGGCCCTTGCCGCCGCCGAACTTGTACTCGCCCCAGGCGGCGGCGTTCGCGTCGTTCTCCACGACGACCGGCAGGCCGACGCGGGCCTCGACCTTCTCCTTGAGCGGCTCGTTGCGCCAGTCGATGTTGGGCGCGAAGTAGACCGTCGAGCGCTGGCGGTTGACGTAACCGGCGGCACCGATGCCCACGCCGACGATCTCGTGCCCGGCGCGCGCTCCCTCCACCGCGGAGGCGATGGCGTCCACGATGCCCTCGGGCGTACCCGGGGTCGGCACCTTGAAGGTCGAGAGGATGTTGCCTTCCTCGTCGACCACGCCGGCCGCGATCTTCGTGCCGCCGATGTCGACGCCGATGGTGAGTCCCATGAATCCCTCAGTTTCGGTCGAGCCCCGCTACGGCCAACCGTACCCGAGCGCGCGGGGCCTCCACCGCGCGAGCGCCGGGCGGGGACGCGGGGCGCGAACCGTCAGTCGAGGTCGATGCGCTGGCCGGGGCCGGTGCCCTCGTCGTCGTCGCGGGGGTCGGCCGGGTCCTTGCGGGGATCGGCGGTGCGGGCCGTCCAGCGCCGCTCCTGCTGCTGGACGGCGGAGCGGTAGGCGGCGAGCAGCTCGCCGCCCGCGGCGGCCAGGTGGTCGAAGACGTCCGGATTGCGTTCGATGACCGGTTCGACGGCGGCCTTGGCCTGCTGGACGACCTGGCGCACGGCCTGCTGGGCGGCGGGTCCGGCGACCGCTCCGAGCAAGGGGGACTGGAGGCCGGAGAGCTTGTCGGCGACCGTGTCGAGAAGCCTGCGCAGTTCCTCGGCGGCCGATCCCTGGGGCGTGCCGTGCTCCGCGCGCCGGCGGGCCTTCTCCGCCGCCAGGTCCTCGGCGCAGGCGGTGGACCAGGCGTCGGCGTCGGGGGCGCGAGGTACCTCGTCGACGGTCGGGTGCTCACCGGTGTCCGACGGGGGAAGCTCTTCGCTCATGACGGGCTCCTGACTACGTTTCGTCCCTACGACGTTACCCGAACGGCCGAACGTCCTTCAGCGGGTCCGCGGCCACAGCGCGGGATCCGGCGCGAACCGCACGCGCAGCTCGCCGTCGCGCAGGGCGGCGCCCCGCACGGTGCAGCGGCGCAGGGCGGAGGGCAGCGGGACGATCCGGCGGAACGGCCCGGCGCTGATGACAAGTTCGTCGCCGCGGCGGACGAGGTCCAGCTCGTCGCGCAGGGCGCCGGGCAGCGGCAGGTGCCACACCAGGACGCCGTCCGCGGCGATCCGGTCCTCGACGGGCCACTCGACCGGGGAGAGCGCCGGGTTGACGCCCGGCACGGCGAGCGCGGCGAGGTCGTCGGGGCCGCGGGGGTCCCGGCCGAGGTGGACGACGGTCCGCGCGTCGTCCCACTCCCCCAGGATCTTCTGCTGCTGGGTGTGGAGCCCGGCGAGCCAGTCGCCGCCCCTCTCCTCGGGCAGCACCCGGTTGGCGAGGAGCGACTCGACGGGCAGGCCGCGCAGGGCCAGCCCGAGGCGGGCGTCCCGGACGGCGTCGGCCCCGGCGGGACCCGGCTCGGCGACCAGCCGTACGGCGGTCCTGCGGTCGGCGAGGACGGCCTCGACGGCGGCCAGTTCCATGTCCCAGCGGGCGGTCGTCTCGTACAGCCACTCGGCGGGCATGGGGACGCCGGCCAGGCGGCCCAGTATGGGGCGCAGGGCGCGGGCGGCCTGGCGCTCGGGAGGCAGCAGGCGGCGCAGGTAGCGCCGCAGTTCCTCCGGGAGCGCCAGCAGGGTGAGGGCCTGCGGGGCGGCCGGCAGGTCGACGACGAGGAGTTCGTGGAGATCGGCGCTCTCGGCGAGGGCGGCGTCGCGCAGGGCGCGCAGCAGGGTCAGTTCCTCCGCGCCGGGCAGCGGGGTGACCTCCTCCGGGTCGAGCCGGGAGGCGCCGAGCAGGTCCAGGACGGTGGAGGCACGGTCCTGGAAGGCGGTGAGGTCGTCGCGGAAGCCGGCGGTGGCGTCGGGACGCCAGGCGGTGAGGTTCGGGCCCGCCTTCACCGGCACCGCGCCCGTCGCCACGCCGAGCGCCGCGCCCAGGGTGTCGGTGCGGTCGGCGCTGAGCACGAGGGTCCTCACGCCCTCGCGGGCCGCGCCCAGTGCGGTGGCCGCCGCGACGGTCGTACGGCCGCTGCCGCCCGGGCCGGTGATCAGGAGGGTGCGCATGAGGGTGAACGGTAACGGAAGCCGGGGTTGCGCCCGTTCGACCGGTGGGCGCCGGCCGCCGCCGGTCGGCGGGTGAGGGCTACTTCCCCGACTCGACCCGCTTCTTCAGACCCGCCAGGGCGCGGTCGATGATGACCTTCTCCGCCTTGCGCTTGATCATGCCCAGCATGGGGATCTTGACGTCCACCGTGAGCTGGTAGGTGACCTCGGTGGCGTCCGCCCCGGCCGGCTTCAGGAGGTAGGTGCCGTCCAGCGAGCGCAGCATCTGGGACTTGACCAGCGTCCAGGAGACCTCGTTCTCACCGGTCCAGGTGTACGCCAGCGTCTGGTCGTCCTTGATCGCGCCCGCGTCCATGACCAGCCGCACCTGCTCGGCCCGCCCGCTCGCGTCGGTCGCGAGGACCTCCGCCTCCTTGACCTCGCCGGTCCAGTCCGGGTAGCGGGCGAAGTCGGCGATGACCGCCATGACGTCGGCCGGTGCCGCCTCGATCGTGATGCTCGAGCTGGTGTATTCCGCCATCGCGGTGGCTCCTCCAGATGCGGGCCGGTAGGGAGGGATCCCCCGTGCGCGAGCGTGCGCACGTGTGTGCAGCGTGAAGGCTACCGCGCGCCCGACCAGCCGCCTTCACCGCCGGTGTTCACCACTCCAGGGCCCAGGGCTTTCCGCTGCCGGCGAAGTGGCCGACGTTGACGCATTCGGTGGCCCCGATCCGCATCCGCTGTACGAGCGGCTGATGGACGTGGCCGAAGAGGGAGTAGCGGGGGCGGGTGCGGCGGATGGCGTCCAGGAGGGCCCGGCTGCCGCGTTCGAAACGGCGCGCGACGGTGTCGTAGACGAGTTCGGGCACCTCGGGCGGGATGTGGGTGCACAGGACGTCGACCTCGCCGACGGCCTCGATCTTCGCGGCGTACTCCTCGTCGCCGATCTCGTAGGGGGTGCGCATCGGGGTGCGCAGGCCGCCGCCGACGAAGCCGAAGACCCATCCGCCGATCTCGACCCGCTCGCCGTCGAGCACGGTGGTGCCGGGTCCGGCGAACTCCGGCCACAGGGTCGGCATATCGACATTGCCGTAGGTGGCGTACGTCGGTGTCGGGAACGCGGCGAACATCTCGGCGTACTGCTTGCGCACCGCCTGCTCGATCACCGCTGACCGGTCCGCGCCGACGCCGCCCCACAGCCGGGCGCCCAGCTCGCGGGCCTCCGCGAAGCGGCGGGCCGTGCGCAGCTCGACGATGCGGTCCGCGTTCTCCACGCCGAACAGGTCGGGGAAGATGCCGCGGGAGTGGTCGGCGTAGTCGAGGAAGAGGACGAGGTCACCCAGACAGATCAGCGCGTCCGCGCCGTCTTTGGCCAGGGCCAGATCGCGTGCGTTGCCGTGCACGTCGCTGACCACGTGGATACGTGTTCTGGGGTTTCCGGACGGTGTGGAGGCCATGACGATCAAGGGTAGGCGTGTGCGGCATACGTGAACAGTGGCGACGAAGATAGCGGTTACTGGCCAGTCAGTTAATGGGTGGACTACCGTACGGACTGCAACGCCCATCTGTGTGACGCAGCGAACATCTCGCCGGGACCCCCTGTCGTAGAAGGCATACCGGCGGGTAACGTCCGGGCAGTCCAGTCGTGCTCAGCATTTCAACAACCGATGCGCGAGCACTTGCCCGAGCCTTGGACCGCACCGTCGCAGCACACAACGTCGTGGCGCCGGCGCCCTATGAGGAGCAGCAGTCTTGCGCGAGTTCAGCCTTCCGGCTTTGTACGAGGTCCCCGCGGACGGCAATCTGACCGACATCGTCCGCAGAAACGCCGCGCAGCATCCCGACGTCGCCGTCATCGCCCGCAAGGTCGACGGTGTCTGGCAGGACGTGAGTGCCACGGCCTTCCTGGCCGAGGTCCACGCGGCCGCCAAGGGCCTCATCGCCTCCGGCGTCCAGCCCGGCGACCGGGTCGGCCTGATGTCACGCACCCGCTACGAGTGGACGCTGCTCGACTTCGCGATCTGGTGCGCGGGCGCGGTCACCGTGCCGGTGTACGAGACCAGCTCGGCCGAGCAGGTGCAGTGGATCCTCTCCGACTCGGGCGCGACCGCCTGCGTCGTCGAGCTGGACAACCACAGCGCAGCCGTCGAGTCGGTGCGGGCCACCCTGCCGGCGCTGAAGCACGTGTGGCAGATCGAGGGCGGCGGCGTCGAGGAGCTGCGGCGGCTCGGCACGGACGTCTCCGACGCGGCCGTGGAGGAGCGCAGCTCGCTCGCCAAGGCCGACGACCCGGCCACCATCGTCTACACCTCCGGTACGACCGGCCGGCCCAAGGGCTGTGTGCTCACCCACCGCAGCTTCTTCGCCGAGTGCGGCAACGTGGTGGAGCGGCTGCGCCCGCTGTTCCGCACGGGCGAGTGCAGCGTGCTGCTGTTCCTCCCCCTCGCGCACGTCTTCGGCCGCCTGGTGCAGATCGCCCCGATGATGGCGCCGATCAAGCTGGGCATGGTCCCGGACATCAAGAACCTCACCGACGAACTGGCGTCCTTCCGGCCGACGCTGATCCTCGGCGTGCCGCGCGTGTTCGAGAAGGTCTACAACGCGGCACGGGCCAAGGCGCAGGCGGACGGCAAGGGCGCGATCTTCGACAAGGCGGCGGACGCGGCGATCGCGTACAGCAAGGCGCTGGACTCCCCGTCGGGCCCGTCGATCGGCGTGAAGATCAAGCACAAGGTCTTCGACAAGCTGGTCTACAGCAAGCTGCGCGCGGTGCTCGGCGGCAAGGGCGAGTTCGCGATCTCCGGCGGCGCCCCGCTCGGCGAGCGCCTCGGGCACTTCTTCCGCGGCATCGGCTTCACCGTCCTGGAGGGCTACGGCCTGACGGAGTCCTGTGCGGCGACCGCGTTCAACCCGTGGGACCGGCAGAAGATCGGCACGGTCGGCCAGCCGCTGCCGGGCTCGGTCGTGCGCATCGCGGACGACGGTGAGGTGCTGCTGCACGGCGAGCACCTGTTCAAGGAGTACTGGAACAACCCCGCCGCGACCGCGGAGGCGCTGGCCGACGGCTGGTTCCACACCGGCGACATCGGCACCCTCGACGAGGACGGCTACCTGCGGATCACCGGCCGCAAGAAGGAGATCATCGTCACCGCGGGCGGCAAGAACGTCGCCCCGGCCGTGATCGAGGACCGCATCCGGGCGCACGCGCTGGTCGCGGAGTGCATGGTGGTGGGCGACGGGCGGCCGTTCGTCGGCGCGCTGGTCACCATCGACGAGGAGTTCCTGGGCCGTTGGGCCGCCGACCACGGCAAGCCGGCGGACTCCACCGCGGCGTCGCTGATCGAGGACGCCGACCTGCTGTCCGAGATCCAGTCGGCGATCGACGACGGCAACGCCGCGGTCTCGAAGGCGGAATCGGTGCGGAAGTTCCGCATTCTTCCCTCCCAGTTCACGGAGGACTCGGGTCACCTCACCCCGTCGCTGAAGCTCAAGCGCAACGTCGTGGCGAAGGACTACTCGGCCGAGATCGAAGCGATCTACCAGAAGTAGTACGCGCGGTGTCTCATGGCGCGGTGTCCTCGGCGAGGACCCGCGCCATCGTGCGTTCGGCGAGCGCGGTGATGGTGACGAACGGGTTCACCCCGATCGATCCGGGCACGAGCGAGCCGTCGGTCACGTACAGCCGTGAATAGCCCTTCACCCGGCCGTGGTCGTCGGTCGCCTGTCCCAGCACGCAGCCGCCCAGCGGGTGGTAGGTGAAGGTGTCGCCGAAGACCTTGCCGGCCCCGCCGAACAGGTCGTAGCGGTACATCGTCGCGTTCGCCGCGTTGATCCGGTCGAACAGCTTCTTCGCCATGCCGACGGACACGGCGCTCTGCGCGGCGCTCCAGCCGAGCTTCACCGTCCCCGACGCCCGGTCGTACGTGAACGCCGCCCGCTGCGGGTTCTTGGTGATCGCCAGATAGAGGCTGACCCAGTGCTCCAGGCCCGTCGGCAGCGGGGCGATCTCCGCGAAGACGGGGTTGGCGGTGTTCGCCCAGTCGTCGATACCCATGACCGGCATGGTCGACTGATTGGCGCCGACGGTGTCCCACAGGTGGTTGGCCCGCCCCAGCATCACGTTCCCGTTGGTGCCCCAGCCGGCCCCCACGCGCGGGTCCAGCGCGGGCAGCGTGCCCGTCTCCCGGGCGCGGACGAGGAGTTCGCTGGTGCCGAGGCTGCCGCCGCCGAGGAACAGGTACGTGCAGCCGTACTCCTTGGTCTCGACGACGTTCCCGGTGACGTCGATGCGGTCGGCGGTCACGACGTACGTGCCGTCGGCGGCCCGGCTGATCGCGCGGACCTTCTCCAGGGTGTGGATGGTGACGTTGCCGGTGCCCAGCGCGGAGGCGAGGTACGTCTTGTCGAGGCTGCGCTTGCCCTGGTTGTTGCCGTAGATGACCTCTCCGGCGAGCGCCGACTTCGCCGCCGTGCCGGCCGCCTCGCGCTGCATGTACCCGAAGTCGTAGACGCTGGGCACGAAGGTGGTCTTCAGGCCCGCGTTCTGCGCGTGCTTGCGGGAGACGCGGGTGAACCGGTACCAGTCCGTCGCCTCGAACCAGGCGGGGTCCACGCTGTTGACGCCGAGCATCGCCCTGGCCCGCGGGAAGTACGTGCCGTACATCTCGGCGGCGTCGACGGTCGGGAACTGCTCGGCGAAGTAGGACCGGAGCGGGGTGACCGCCATCCCGCCGTTGACGAGGGAGCCGCCGCCGACCCCGCGGCCCACGAAGACGGACATGTCGGCGAAGTGCACGCGGTCCAGGACGCCGGGGTAGCGGCTGATGTCCCGGTTGACGACGTCCAGCCAGAGGAAGCTGGCCAGCGGGGCCTCGGTGCGGGTGCGGAACCACATGGACCGCTGGTCGGGGGCGCTGGTGGAGCAGAACACCTTGCCGTCGGAGCCGGGGGTGTTCCACAGGCGGCCCATCTCCAGGACGAGGGTGCGGATGCCGGCCTGGCCGAGGCGCAGGGCCGCCACGGCGGCGCCGTAGCCGGAGCCGACGACGATCGCCGGGGCGTTGTCGACCGCGTCGGGCTCGGCGGCTCGGGCGGAGTCGAGGCCTACGCGGGTGAAGCCGAGGGTGGCCGCCGTCTGCAGGGCTGCCATGCCGAGGACTTGACGTCTCGTCAGATGACGATGTATCAGGTTGGGTGTCATGTGGGCAGCATGGGCGGATTATTCGGTTCCGCCTAGTGGCCGCGGGGTCATTGGGGCGCCGTCCGTGAATGCGGCGCTACAGCAGCGTCTTCAGGCTCTCCGCCAGCAGGTCCCAGCGCCACCGTTCCTCCACCCACCGGCGGCCCCGTTCGCCCATCCGGCGGCGGAGTTCGGGGTCGGCGAGGAGGGCGGTGACGCGGTCGGCCGTGTCCTCGGGCGAGGTGCCCCGCACCACCCAGCCGGTCTCGCCGTCCAGCACCGCGTCGGGGGCGCCGCCGGAGTCGCCGGCGACGACGGGCAGGCCGGTCGCGGAGGCTTCCAGGTAGACGATGCCGAGGCCCTCGACGTCGAGTCCGCCCCGGCGGGTGCGGCACGGCATGGCGAAGACGTCCCCGGCGCCGTAGTGGGCGGGCAGCTCCGACCAGGGGACGGAGCCGGTGAAGCGCACCGAGGCGGCGACCCCCCGCTCGTGGGCCAGGCGGCGCAGGTCCTTCTCGTAGGGGCCGCCGCCGACGACGAGCAGCACGGCCTCCGGCTCGGCGGCGAGGATGCGGGGCATGGCCCGGATCAGCGTGTCCTGGCCCTTGCGCGGGACGAGCCGCGAGACGCACACCACCACCGGCCGGTCGGTGAGCCCGAGACGGGCGCGGACCTCGTCGCCGCCTGAGCCGGGGTGGAAGGTCTTCTCGTCGACGCCCGGCGGCAGTTGCACCATGCGGGCGGCGGCCTCGGGGCTCAGCGCGGTGGCGATCCGCGAGCGCGTGTACTCACCGAGGTAGGTGATCGTGTCGGTGGCCTCGCCGATCCGCCCCAGCAGTTGCCGGGCGGCCGGCAGCTGGGCCCAGCCGGCCTCGTGGCCGTGCGTGGTGGCCACCAGCCGGCGGGCGCCGGCCTTCCTGAGCGCGGGCGCCATCAGCCCGAGCGGCGCGGCGGCCCCGAACCACACGGACGTGCACCCGTGCTCGCGCAGCAGGCCCACGGCGCGCCGGGTCGCGCAGGGCGTCGGCAGCAGCACGGTCGTGGAGTCCCGTACGACGGTGAAGGGCTGCTCGGCGTCGAAGGCGGCCGTCGCCTCGGCGCCCTCCCGGCCGCGCTTCCAGGTGGAGGCGTAGACGACGACGCGCTCGGGGTCCAGGCGCAGCGCCATGTTGTGCAGGAACGCCTGGATGCCGCCGGGGCGGGGCGGGAAGTCGTTCGTCACGATCAGGGTCTTGTGCATCGCCGCCGACCCTATCCAAACCCTCCTCACAGCCGCGCCCGGCCGTGCCGCACGGCCCGCGCACAGCCGGGCGGGGGATCATATGATCCGCATACCCTTGCCAAAGTGAACGAACAGGCGCGAACAGGGGCAGAAGTGCAGTTCATGGACGACAGGCTCTCCCCGACGGGCCCGACCGCCCTGGCCGGCCTGACAGGGCTGACAGGGCTGACAGGGCTGACAGGCCTGCTGGGCGCCTGGGCCGTGACCCGGCTCGCGCTGCTGCTCTGCGTGTTCAGGGTCTACGTCTTCCCCGGCCCGGACGTCACCACGGACGTGTCGGTGATCTACCGGGGCTGGTACGACGTGCTGAGCACCGGCACCTTCCCGGTGGACGACGTCACCTGGCAGTACCCGCCCGCCGCCGCCCTCGCGATCCTCTCCCCCGGCCTGCTGCCCTTCCTGGACTACGCGTCGGCCTTCTTCGTCCTGGCCTTCCTCGCCGACCTCGCGGTCCTCGTCCTGCTGCTGCGCGCGGGCCGCTCCCCGCGCGGCGCCCGGGTGTGGGTGGCGGGCGTCCCCCTGCTGGGCCCGACGGTGTACGCCCGCTACGACCTGATGGTGACCGCGGTGGCGGTGGCCGCGCTGCTCGCCGGCGTCCGCCACCCCCGGGTCATGGGCGCGCTGGTCGGTCTGGGGGCGCTGCTGAAGGTGTGGCCGGTACTGCTGCTGACCGGTGCCGTGCGGCGGCGGGCGTGGGGCGCCGCGGCCGTCACCGCCGGCGCGCTGTCCGCCCTGTTCGCGCTGACCGCGCCCGGCGCCTTCGCCTTCCTGTCCGCCCAGCGCGACCGCGGCACCGAGGTGGAGTCACTGGGCGCCCTGGTCTTCCATGTGGCCCGGCACTTCGGCTGGAGCGGCGAGGTGCTGCTCCACTACGGCTCGGTGGAGTTCGTCGGCCCTCACGTGGGCGTGGTGAGCGACGCGGCCCTCGGGCTGACGGTGGCCGCGTTCGGCTGGCTGCTGCTGTGGCGGCTGCGGGCGAGACGGTTCGCGCCGCACACGCTCGCGGACGCCGCCTTCACCGCCGTCCTGCTGTTCACCGTCACGAGCCGGGTGATCAGCCCGCAGTACCTGGTGTGGCTGGTCGGCATGGCCGCCGTCTGCCTCTGCTTCCGGGACAGCAGGATGGGGCCACCGACCGCCCTGGTGCTGGCCGCGTCCCTGGTGACGGTGCTGGAGTTCCCGGTCTGGTTCGGGCATGTCGTCGCGAGCGATCCCCTCGGGCTGGCCCTGCTGTTCCTGCGCAACGCCCTGCTCGCCGCGGCCACGGTCACCGCGGCCGTACGGCTGTGGCACTCGACGGTGCCACGCGCCGGCGCCCCGCCCGCCGACCCCGGTCACCCCACCCGCACCAAGGACACCGCGGCCTCCTCCTGACCTCTCGCCCGCCGCAGCAACAGGCCCACCACCGCGCACTGCACGGCCATCGAGAGCGCCAGCGCCAGGCACACCCCCGGCAGCCCGAGCCCCGACAGGGCGTACGCGAGCGGCAGTTGGACGGCCGTGCCGAGCACGGTCACCCGCAGCAGCACGGGCGCTCCCCCACTGCCCTCGAAGACCCCGCCGAGCGCGATGAATCCCGCCGTCAACAGCAGATACGGGCCCACGCAGCGCAGGAACAGCACGCCCTCCGCCGACACGGCGGGCCCGGCGCCGAAGCCGGCCATGATCCAGGGCGCCGCCGCGGCCAGCAGCAGGGCGGCCACGAGCCCGACGGTCCCGGAGACGAGCACCGCCTGCCGTCCGATCGCCCACCGCTGCCCCGGCCGCCCCGCGCCCAGCGTGTGTGCCGTGTGGATGGAGGCGGCCTGCCGGACGGCGTAGAAGGCCATGGTGGCGACGTACAGGACCTTGTAGGCGATCGCGTACGCGGCCACGGCCGTCACCCCGAGCCGGGCGACGACGGCGACCAGGGCGAGGGCGCCGGCCTGTCGCACGGTGAAGTCGAGGGACATCGGCAGCCCGGTCGTCAGCGTCCGCCGGAGGGCGGCCCCGGTCGTCCCGGCGGCCGGCGCCTCGGCGGCCGACTTCAGCAAGGCGTTGCGGCGCAGCGCGAGAAGGCCCAGCCCGAGGGCGACGCACCGGCACAGCACCGTGCAGGCGGCGGCGCCCGGGACGCCGTACAGGTGGATGAGGAGCGGGTCGAGGGCGAGGATCAGCGTGTTGGCCAGCAGGGCCAGGCGCATCGGGGTGCGGGTGTCGCCGGTGCCCTTGAGGAGGCCGTCGACGAGGTTCTGCGCGAAGAAGACGGCCACGCCCGGCATGGAGATCGCGAAGTAGGCGACGGCTAGGCCGAGCGCGGGCCCGTCGTCGCCGCCGAGGACCAGCCGGGCCAGCGGTTCGCGCAGCAGGAAGCCGCCCCCGGCGACGACGGGCGTGACCGCCGCGCACAGCGCCCAGCCGCCCCGTACGGCCGCGCGCACGACCGACAGGTCGCCTGCGCCGCGGGCGCGCGAGACCAGCACTGTCGTGCCGGAGGCGAAGACGAGGGCGATGCCGAGCAGCACGTTCTCGGCGGTGGTGGCGACCGCGACGGCGGCGACAGCCGGCCCGCCGAGCCGGGAGACCCAGACGGTGTTGATCAGACCGGCGGCGACGGAGGCGAGGAGCGAGAAGTAGACCGGGCGGGCGAGTGCGACGAGCTGCTCGCGGTGGCTGCGCACGGGGATCTCCGTTCCTTCGGTCCTGCGACCTGGCAGGTACCTCTTGTCGAGCTACCTCGTTTCGAGATAGCTCGACAAGAGGTAGCATGAGGCGCCGGTGACGGCAAGAAGAGGCCCCCGACGAGGAGTCCGCACGAAGGAGCCCGCCGATGCTGGAACTGTCGATCCTCGGTTTCCTCGCCGAGCAGCCGCTGCACGGGTACGAGCTGAAGGAACGCATCAAGGCACTCAGCGGCCATGTCCGCCCGGTCAGCGACGGCGCTCTCTACCCGGCGATCACCCGGCTGGTGACGGCCGGCAAGCTCGACCAGCACACCGAGGACGGCGCGAGCGCGGCCCCCCGCCGGGTGCTGTCACTGACGGAGGCCGGCCGCGCGGACCTGCTGGAGCGGCTGCGGCACCCCGCGCCGACCGAGATCACCGACCAGGTCCGCTTCAACACCGTCCTGTCGTTCCTGCGCCACCTGTCCGACCCGCACGAGCAGGCCGCGGTGCTGCGCCGCCGGCTGGACTTCCTTCTGACGCCGTCGAGCTTCTTCTACCGGGAGGGCGACCCCGTACGGGCGGAGGAGGCCGGGGACCTGTTCCGGCAGGGCGTGCTGCGGGTGGCGCGGGCCACGGGCGAGGCCGAACGGGCCTGGCTGGAAGAGGCGATCGCGGCGCTGGAGAAGTGAGAGGCAGCGGCGCCGCTCAGCCCAGTTCGTCGTGGAGGTACCGCTGCCACTGGGCGGTGAAGTCCTCCAGGGCCGTGCCCAGCACGCTCTCCATCGCCCCCTCGACCGCCCCCGGCCGCTTCCCGTGCTCGCCCACGGCCCGGTAGAACGCGTCGAGCTTCTCCTCGCCCCACCGCTCGGCGATCATCCGGCAGGCCGTCCAGCCGCCCTCGTAGGCCCGCGCCAGCCGTGCCGCGTCCCCGGCGAAGCCGAAGTCCCCGTCCGACGGCAGCTCCCCCGGCGCCCGGCCCTCACGGACGGCCTTCTGCAGCTCGGGCGCGGCCTCGTCGGGGGTGCGGCCGGTGCCGCGGTAGCCGACCCAGTCGGCGTACCCCTCCGACAGCCACAGCGGGGTCGCCGCGTTGGTGTCGGAACGGGTGGCCACGTGCGTGGTCTCGTGGGTGAGCACCACCTGCCGGCCGACCGGGCCGAGCATCGCGTAGGCCTCCGGGTTGACGATGACCCGGTCGGCGGGCGCGTCGGGCCCGCCGCCCGTCTCCCCCGTGGTGACCGCGGCGATCCCCCGGTAGGAGGAGGCCGGCGAGCCGAGCAGGGCCGCCATGCCGTCCAGCGACTTCGGTACGAGGACGACGACCTGCCGGGCCCAGTCGGTGCCCCACGCCTGCGAGACCGCGGGGACGGCCCGGTCGGCCAGCCCGGCGAAGCTCCGCAGAAGGGCGCCGGACTGGCCGACGCCGAGGACGAGACTGTGCGTGCCGCGCACGACGGTGACCGTGCCCTGGTCCCAGAGCTGCCGGCCGGCTTCTCGCGCGGGTTCCTCGGAGGCCACGGCCCACCGCCCGGCTCCGTCGCGGGTCAGCCGCAGGGTGCGGGCCACGGTCACCGGCGCCCTGTCGTGGCCCTCGATGCGGTAGCTCAGCTCCGCGTCGGCCGCGACGGCGCCGGACCCCCCGGACCGTACGGCGGTGACCCGGTAGGACCAGGCGGCCAGCGGCACGGCCCGCATCCGGGTGTACGCGGCGGGGTCCCCGGTGGTGGCGTAGGCGGCCCGGTCATGGGCCAGGACGGCGGCGGCCCGCCGGTCCAGCACCCGCTGCACCTCGGCCCTGGCGGTGTCCGTGGCGGGCCGCCCGCCACAGCCCACGAGCGGAACGAGCAACAGCACCGCGAGCCCCACGGCTCCGGATCCGCGCGCCCGCCCTCGACCAGCCATTGCCCCGATCGTACGGTGAGCCGCCCCGGACGGAACCCGCCCGGCGCCCGCCGCACGCCCCGCTCACGGCTCCGCTCAGGGCTCCGCTCAGGGCCTCGTCACCGAGGACACCGGCATCATCCCGACCGGGTCGTAGCGCACGGGCGCACCCGGGTAGGGGGCGTGGATGACCTGGCCGTTGCCCGCGTACATGCCGACATGGCTGGCGTCGGAGCGGTAGGTGACGATGTCACCGGGCCGCGCCTGGGAGAGCGGGACCCGCCGCCCGGCGTGCGCCTGGGCCTGCGAGGTCCGCGGCAGGCCGACCCCGGCCTGTGCGTACGACCACTGCACCAGGCCCGAACAGTCGAAGCCGGTGGGGCCGTTGGCGCCCCAGACGTACGGCCTGCCGAGCGCCGAGCGGGCGGCGGCCAGGGCGGCGCCGGCCCGGCCCGTCGCGGGGGCACCCTCGGGACCGGGCAGGCCGGAGCGGCCGGACCGGGAGGCCCGGTCGTAGGCGGCGCGCTCGACGGACGGCAGGGAGTTCAGCAGCTGCCGCGCCCTGGCGAGCTTCTGCTCGACGGTCCGCTTGTGCTTCTCGACGGCCTCGCGGCTCTTCTCCAGCTCGCCGAGCTTGCGGGTGGCCTCGGTGCGTTCCTGGGCGAGTTCGCGCAGGGCGCCCCGGAGGTCCTTGAGTTCACCGGCCTGCTGGGTGGTGATGCGGTCGAGGACCGAGGCCCTGTCGAGGTAGTCGGCCGGGTCGTCGGAGAACAGCAGCGCCAGGGACGGGTCGAGGCCGCCGGAGCGGTACTGGGCGCCGGCCAGCGAGCCGAGCCGTTCGCGCAGATCGTTGACGCGCTCCTGGGTACGGGCGATCCGGTCCTGGGAGTCGCCGACCTGCCGGCGCAGGGTGCCGGCCCGCTCCCCGGCCTCGTTGAAGGCCTCGGTGGCCTTCTCGGCTGCCTCGTAGAGGCGGTCCACCTCACCCCGGGTGTCCTCCTGCGGGGCGGCCGTGGCCGCCGGTACGGCGGCCGCGACGGCACTGAGGGCTGCTGCCGTGGCCGACAGGACGCACAGGGCGCCCCGGTCGAACCCGGACGGTGCAAGGCGGCGATGGGACCCCACGGGAAGCCGCGCTCCTTCCACTGGCGGACAGAGATGGTCCCCCCGGCACACGTGGCGGGGAAACGCGGCAGACAGTAACCCCGCGACGGGGGGCCCATCAAAGACCTCTGCGGCCACACAACGTGACACCCCGCCTCTGACGCAGGTCATGGGCGGGGTGTGGGGTCAGCTCACGTCGTGGTGATTCGCCCGTTCGGGCGTCACGGTGTCGCGATCGCGCGGATGCTCAGATCCGGACGCCGAACTGGAACGGCATGTTGTTGATCGACTCGTAGCGCACGACCGTGCCGCTGCGCGGGGCGTGCAGCACCTGGCCGTTGCCCGCGTAGAAGGCGACGTGGTGCAGGTCGCCGTAGAAGATCACCAGGTCGCCGACCTTGAGGTCGGACTGGGAGTAGATCCTCGTGCCGGCGTTGGCCTGGTCCTGGGAGATGCGCGGGATGCCGACGCCGGCCTGGGCGAACGCCCAGGAGGTCAGGCCGGAGCAGTCGAAGGAGGACGGGCCGGTGGCGCCGTAGACGTAGGGCGAGCCGATCTTGCTCTGGGCGGCCTGGAAGGCGGCCATCGCACGGCCGGAGGCGGGGCCCGTGTTGCCGAGGTCGACGCGGTCACCGGCGTCGCGGCTGGCGCGGGCGTCGGCGGCGGCCAGGTCGGCCTTCTCCTTCGCCGTCAGCGTGTTGAGGAGCTTCTGCGCCTCGGCCAGCTTGGCCTGGACTTCCGTCTTCTTGTTGCCCAGTTCGGTGCGGGTGGAGGCGAGGTCCTTGAGCTTGCCGGAGGCCTCCGCGCGATCCTGGGCCAGCTCGCGCTGCTTCTCCTGGATCTTCTTCAGCGACTCGACCTGCTGGGCGCTCAACTGGTCGGCGGTGGACGCCTTGTCCAGGTAGTCGTCCGGGTTCGAGGACAGGAACAGCTGGAGGGAGGAGTCGATGCTGCCGGTGCGGTACTGGGCCGCGGCCGCCAGGCCTATGGAGTCGCGCAGCTCGTTCAGCTCGTCCTGGCCGCGGGCGACGTTGTCCTGGATCGTGGAGACCTCCTTCTGGAGCTTCTCCTGCTTCTCCTTGGCCCCGTTGAACTTCTCGGTGGCCTGCTCCGCCTCTTCGTAGAGCTTGTCGACCTTGGACTTGACCTCGTCCTTGCTGGGCTTCTCGCTCGGAGCGGCGTTGGCCGCCTGCGAGCTCAGGGCAACAGCGGCAGCGGCCGCGGTGGTCAGCACGGTCACGCGTGTGCGACTCGGCTGCTTGGGTCGACGGTGGGACGCCACGGAGAGCGAGCTCCTTCTTGTGAGTGATCACTCGTGCGGAGATTCGAAGGCAGACCCTAGTGACCTTCTTGTGATCACTTCAAATCCTGACGCAGAAAAAGTCGGCGACGGACCGCATTCTTTACACACAACCCACATGCAGTGACACGTGATTGACGCTACGTTGCGTGACGATTGCGCCAATTCGGGCATTGGCCCTTTACGTTGACCTTCAGGTCAGTCGCTTCAGGAGCACCGCAGAAGCGACAGGCCGCGCCCCCGCCTTGGCCACCCCGTCGGCCACCTCGCGGTCGGTCGAGGCGACGATGACCGGCCGGCCGGGCGGCTCGGCCCGCACCAGCTGACGGATCAGCTCGTCGGCGGTGATCCCCGGCTTGGAGAACAGCACCCGCACCCCGCGCGGCGGCGCCAGCAGCACCGGCGCCACCAGCTCGGCCCCGTCGAAGACACAGGTGACCTCGGCGCCGGTCTGCGCGGCCAGCGCCGACAGCTGGCCGAGCAGCCGCAGCCGCTGCTTCTCCAACGGCATCTGCGGATAGCCGGTCTTGGTCACGTTGTAGCCGTCGACGACGAGATGTGCCTGCGGCAGGGCCAGCAACTGGTCCAGGATCGCGGGGTCGTTCTCCGACAGCGCGCGGGCGGCGATGTCCTTGGGGGTCATCCGGCCGGGCTCCACCGCGTCGACGGTCTCCGCGGGACGCACCGACACCGGCGGCAACGCCAGTTCCCTGCGCAGCCCCTGGGCCGATTCCAGCAGGGTGTCCAGCAGCAGCCGTACCCTCATGTCCTCGACGCTGCGGTTCTCACGGGCCGCCCGCCGGGTGGCCTCCAGGGCGGCCTCCGCCTCGCCGAGCCGCGCCTTCAGCCGGCGCGACTCGCTCTCGGCCGCGGACACCTGCGCCTGCCCCTCGCTCCGCACGGTGTCCAGCTCGCCGCGGAGCTTGCGCAGCGCGGCCTCACCACGCTTGACGTCACTGAGGGCCGACCGCAGCTTGCGGTGCAGCGACTCGCCCTCCCGCTTCGCCGCGTCCAGTTCGGTGCGCAGCCGCTCGGTCTCGGTCCGGGTCAGTTCCCGGGCCTCGGCGAGCTGCTCGCGCAGCCGCTCCAGCTCCGCGCGGCTCTCCTCGCCGGCCCGCTCGGCGTCCGCCCGCTGGGCCTCCTCGCCGGCCGCGGTGACCAGCTTGACCCAGCCGGTGGGGCGCAGCACATAGGCCGCGGCCGCCACGTCGAGCGGGTCCGCGGCCGGGGGCGGCGGCGAGCCGGAGTCGAGGACACCGGCCAGTTCCGGCTGGGCCTCTCTGAACTTCTCCGCGATGCGCTGCCGGAACAGCGGATCGGTCTCCAGGGCTGCCGCCATCGCGTTGCCCGCGAACTTGGCCCGGCGGTTCGGGGTGAACCGGGCGTACTGCCGCAACTGGGCGGGCAGTTCTACGACGGTCAGACCACCGAAGCCGTCCGAGACGATCTGTACGACCCGGCGGCGCACGCCGTCGGGCAGCGGACGGTCGAGCACCTCGGCGGCGCCGTCGCCCGGCCCCCCGCCCGTGGTCTCCACCATCCGTCACACCCCACTAGCTGTGCGGGACCGGCTCCCTCAGGAGCCGGCGCCCGGCCTGTCCACCAGTTCCACCTGATCCACGGCGTTGCACCAACGGCACCGCACCGACTCGATGGTCTCACTGACCACCTCGCGCTCCTCCACGTTCGCCTCACCGGCGAGGTCGAGGTGAACGTACTCGACGACCTTCGACGAGCGCGTCACGTCGAACCGCGTGAGGTTGCCGCAGAGAGTGCAGCGCCACCGCGTCGTGGCGGTCGGCAGGGGAACCGTCATCGTGACCGTCCGCTTCCTTCTAGTGTCGGTCTTCCGGGACCGGGGTGCGCACAGCGCTCCCCGGAGTATGTGGCTCGTAACCCTACGGCCTGGCGGGTACCCGCCGCCCGTCCGTCCACGGCGGCGAGGCGGTCCGGCCCTGTACGTCCCGTTACGCCATGCTCTGTATCCATGATCAGCGACTGGAGCGGGCCCCTGGGCCGGGCCGTCCGCCACCCCGTGGCCCCGGTGACGTACCTCCTGATGGCCCTGTGCTGCCTGATCTTCGTGATCGGCCCGGCCTCGGGCTTCGGTCCGGTGTACGGCACCGGCGAGGAGCAGGTACTCGCGCAGCGCGCCTATTTCCGCCGCTGGGGCGTGATCCCCGCAGACCTGTTCGAAGGCGGGCCGAGGGCCGCCCTCGCCCCCCTCACCGCCCTGTTCGTCCACGGCAGCTGGGTGCACCTGCTGGGCAACATGCTCTTCCTGTACGTCTTCGGCGCCATGACCGAGCACCGGATGGGCCGCGCCGAGTTCACCCTCTTCTACCTCGGCTGCGGCTCACTGGCCCTGCTGGGCTACGCCGCCGTCAACGCCGGCTCCGAGCAGTCCCTGGTCGGGGCCTCCGGGGCGATCTCGGCGGTCCTCGGCGCGTTCCTGTACCTGTTTCCCCGGGCCCGCGTCACGAGTCTGCTGCCGTTCCTGTTCTTCCTCCCGCTGCGCTTCCCGGCCTGGGTCGTGCTGCCCTTCTGGGCGGCGCTGCAATGGCTGGCGGCGGGACGGGCGGGGTCCGGTCCGGGCGTCGCGTACCTGGCGCACCTCGTGGGCTTCGGGCTGGGGTTCGTCTACGCGTGGGCCCGGTTCACCCGGCCCACTAGAGTAATGACCAGCCCAGCTCCGGCCCCCGAGGGAGAGAACCAGCCGTGATCACCGCGATCGTCCTCATCAAGACCAGCGTGGACCGGATCCCCGAGATCGCCGAGTCGATCGCCTCGCTGGAGTCCGTGAGCGAGGTGTTCTCCGTGACCGGCACCTACGACCTGATCGCCATGGTGCGGGTGCGCCGGCACGAGGATCTCGCCGAGATGATCCCGGGGCGGATCAGCAAGATCCCGGGCGTGGAGGCGACGGACACGCACGTGGCGTTCCGTACGTACTCGCAGCACGACCTGGAGGCGGCCTTCGCGATCGGCCTGGACTCCTGACCACCGCCCCCGGCGGACAGAACCGGAACTACACCGCCGGGACGCAGCGGCCGTCCTCGGTCCGGTACGTCCACGTCGCACCCTCGGTCACCAGTTCCCGCACCGCCGTCACGAAACGGTCGACGTGCTCGTCGGGGGTGCCCGCGCCGAAGCTCACGCGGATCGCGTTGAGGGACTTCTCGCCGGGGGCCGCCTCGGGGGCACCGCACTCGCCCTGGGTCTGGGGGTCGCTGCCCAGGAGGGTGCGGACCAGGGGGTGGGCGCAGAACAGGCCGTCGCGGACGCCGATGCCGTACTCGGCGGAGAGCGCGGCGGCGAAGTGCGAGCTGTTCCAGCCGTCCACGACGAAGGAGATGACGCCGACCCGCGGGGCGTCGTCGCCGAAGAGGGACAGGATCCGCACCTCGGGGACCTCCGCGAGGCCCGTGCGGACCTTCTCGACGAGGTGCTGCTCGCGGGCGACCAGTGCGCCGAAGCCCGCCTCGGTGAGCACCTTGCACGCGGAGGCGATGGAGTAGGCGCCGATGACGTTGGGGGAGCCCGCCTCGTGCCGGGCGGCGCTCTCGTGCCACTCCACGTCCACTCCCCCGTCCTGACGCCGGGTGACCTTGCGGCTGGCGCCGCCGCCCGCGAGGTACGGCTCGGCCGCCCGCAGCCAGTCGGCGCGGCCGGCCAGGACGCCGGAGCCGAAGGGGGCGTAGAGCTTGTGGCCGGAGAAGGCGACCCAGTCGACGTCCAGGTCCCGGACGGACACCGGATGGTGCGGGGCGAGCTGGGCGGCGTCCAGGACGATCCGGGCCCCGTGGGCGTGGGCCGCGGCGGCCAGTTCGCGTACGGGCCACAGCTCGCCGGTGACGTTGGAGGCGCCGGTGACGCAGACCAGGGCGGGGCCGTGCGGGTCCCGGCCGGCGAGCGCGCGCTCCAGGGTGGCGACGGCCTGCCGCGGGGTGCGCGGGGCGTCGAGGTAGGTGACCCTGGCGTCCTGCCACGGCAGCAGCGAGGCGTGGTGCTCGGTCTCGAAGACGAAGACCTGGCAGCCGGCGGGAAGCGCGGCGGCGAGGAGGTTGAGGGAGTCGGTGGTGGAGCGGGTGAAGACCAGCTGGTCGTCGGCCCGGCAGTCGAGGAACTCGGCGACGGTCCGGCGGGCGTTCTCGAAGAGGTCGGTGGAGAGCTGGGAGAGGTAGCCGGCGCCGCGGTGGACGCTGCCGTAGTAGGGGGCGTAGGCCGCCACGTCGTCCCAGACACGCTGGAGGGCGGGAGCGCTGGCGGCGTAGTCGAGGGCCGCGTAGCCGACTACGCCGCCGGTGACGAGCGGAACGGTGACGTCACGGCCCAGAACGGGCAGCGGGGCGCAAATGGTCTGGGTGGCGGCAGCGGTGGAGACAGACATGGCGAACTCCCGTGAGAGGCAAGGGCCGCGGGTTCGGGGGAGACCCCGAAGGGCACGGCGACACGCGAGCGACTACGGCTCAAGCGTGGGAAAGGTGACAGAGGGACGCTGAAGCGGGGCTCTGCGGCCCTATCGCATTCGCTTGCTCACGGAAGGCTCCTCGACGACCAGGACCCCTGGCCGCGCTCACTCGGAAGAGAGTGCGAGGGGTCCGCGCTTGCCGTAGACCTTGCTGTCTGCGGCCTGGTCCTCACCCGGGGCACCCCGCCACGGACGGAGGGTTGCCGGACAGTCGGCCGGGGCCTCATGACTGTCGCTCATGACCTGGTACAGCATCCTGCCATACGATCATCGACGCGCAAGGCGCGGTCCATTCCCTGAGACGGCCTGGACCGCGTCCTCGCTGCGCGCCTAGGCGTGGGTGACCGCCGCCCAGCGGTCCAGCGTCCGCTTCGCAGCCCCCGAGTCGAGGGACTCCGCGGCCCTGGCCATGCCGGCCCGGAGCTGCTCGGCGAGCGGCGCCCCGGTCGGCTCCAGAGCGACCAGGGCCGCCGCCGAGTTCAGCAGTACGGCGTCCCGGACCGGGCCCGTCTCGCCGTCCAGCAGCCTGCGCGCCACCTCGGCGTTGTAGGCGGCGTCGGCGCCCCGCAGGGCCTCGACGGGGACCATGTCGAGGCCGACGTCGCGCGGGTCGAAGGACTCCTCGGTCACCTTGCCGTCCCGGACGACCCAGACCCGGGAGGTGGAGGTCGTCGTCAGCTCGTCGAGGCCGTCGTCGCCGCGGAACACCAGCGAGGAGTTGCCGCGTTCGGCGAAGACGCCCGCGACGATCGGCGCCATGCGCGGGTCCGCCACCCCGACGGCCTGGGCGCGCACCCGGGCCGGGTTGGTCAGCGGACCGAGGACGTTGAAGACCGTGCGGATGCCCAACTGGCCACGGGCGGCGCCCGCGTGACGCAGCGCCGGATGGAACTTGATCGCGAAGCAGAAGGTGATCCCGGCCTCCTCGGCGACCTCGGCCACCCGCTGCGGGGTCAGGTCGAGGCGGACGCCCAGTTTCTCCAGGACGTCGGAGGCGCCGGACGCGGAGGACGCGGCCCGGTTGCCGTGCTTGACGACCTTCGCACCCGTGCCGGCGACGACGATCGAGGACATCGTGGAGATGTTGACCGTCTTCGCGCCGTCCCCGCCCGTGCCCACGATGTCGACCGTCGCGCCGGGCACCTCGATCACGTTGGCGTGTTCGTACATCGCGCGGACCAGTCCGTTGATCTCCTCGACGGTCTCGCCCTTGGCGCGCAGCGCCACCACGAACCCGGCGATCTGGGCGTCGGTGGCCTCGCCCCGCATGATCCGGTCCATCGCCCACGCGGTGGCGTCGGCGCTCTGGTCGCGGCCGTACAGCAGGGCGTTCAGCACCTCGGGCCAGGAACGGTCCGCCGCGGTGTCGCCTCCGGCGGGGGTCACAGCGCTCATAAGCCGCTCCTGGTTCGGTGTGGTCCCGCTGCACGGGACGCGCGTCTCTACAGGTCCACCCTATCCAGCCGCGGACAGGGCGAAGGGCCCCGTCCGAACACCGGACGGGGCCCTTCTTTCGTTGCGTGGCGACGCAGTGATCAGTGGTGGCCGTGGCCGCTCGTGATCTCCTTGTACTCCTCGACGGTCGGCTTGGGGATCTGGTTCTCCTCGCCGTAGTACGCCTTGCTCAGCTTGACGCGGACCTTCTCGCCGCGCCCCACCTTGCGCTCGACGCCGTTCTCGTCGACCGTCGGGCCGATCTCGGCCGGCGTGTACTGCTCGTGCGAGGTGAGCGTGTAGAGCGCCTCCTGGCTGAGCGGCTCGTGCACCTCGATGAACTCACCGTGCGGCAGTCGCTTGATGGTGCCGGTCTCACGACCGTGCAGCACCTTGTCCTTGTCGCGGCGCTGGAGGCCGAGGCAGATCCGCTTGGTGACCACGAAGGCGATGACGGGTCCGGCGAAGAAGCCGATCCTGACGAACCAGGTGACCGCGTTGATCGACAGATGGAAGTGGGTGGCGAAGATGTCGTTGCCACCACCGATCAGCATGATCATGTAGCCGGTGACCCAGGCGACACCGAAGGCCGTACGGGTCGGGGCGTTGCGCGGACGGTCCAGGATGTGGTGCTCGCGCTTGTCGCCGGTGACCCAGGACTCGATGAACGGGTACATGGCGATCATGCCGAGGAACACACCGAACAGCACCAGCGGGATGAACACGCCCAGGACCAGCGTGTGGCCCCAGAAGTTGATCTCCCAGCCCGGCATGGCGCGGATCAGACCCTCGGCGAAGCCCATGTACCAGTCGGGCTGGGCACCGGTGGACACCTGATCGGGACGGTAGGGGCCCAGCACCCAGATCGGGTTGATGGACGCGAAGCCCGCGATGGCCGCGATGGCACCGAAGACCAGGAAGAAGAAGCCTCCGGCCTTGGCCATGTAGACCGGCAGCAGCGGCATGCCGACGACGTTCTTGTTGGTGCGTCCGGGACCCGCGAACTGGGTGTGCTTGTGGTAGAAGACCAGGATCAGGTGGCCGACCACGAGCCCGAGCATGATGCCCGGCAGCAGCAGGATGTGGATCGAGTAGAACCGCGCGACGAAGTCGCCGCCCGGGAACTCCCCGCCGAACAGGAACATCGAGATGTACGTGCCGACGATCGGCACGGACAGGATCGCGCCCTGCGTGAAGCGGACACCGGTACCGGAGAGCAGGTCGTCAGGGAGCGAGTAGCCGGTGAACCCGGTGAACATGCCCAGGACGAACAGCAGGAAGCCGAACAGCCAGTTGATCTCGCGCGGCTTGCGGAAGGCGCCCGTGAAGAAGACGCGCATCATGTGCACGAACATGCCGGCGAGGAAGATGACCGCGGCCCAGTGGTGGATCTGCCGGATGAGCAGACCACCGCGCACATCGAAGGAGATGTGCATGGTCGAGTTGAAGGCCTCGGACATCAGCTGACCCTGCAGCGGGACATAGCTGCCGTGGTACTCCACCTCGTTCATCGACGGGTGGAAGAACAGCGTCAGGTACACACCCGTGAGGATGATGATGATGAAGCTGTAGAGGCAGATCTCACCGAGCATGAAGGACCAGTGGTCCGGGAAGATCTTGCGCATGTTGGCCTTGGCCAGGGAGTAGATCCCCAGGCGGCCGTCGGCCCAGTCGGCGACCCGCTCGCCCGCGGGTGCCTTGCGGCGGTCGTCCTTGTTACTCATCCGCGCTCCCAGAAGGCAGGACCGACGGGCTCTTCGAAGTCGCCGAGCGCCTCGAGGTAGCCCTCGTCGTTCACGCCGATGCGCAGCTGCGGCAGGGCGTGACCGGCGGGGCCGAAGATGACTCGGGCACCGTCGGACAGGTCGAAGGTGGACTGGTGGCAGGGGCACAGCACGTGGTGCGTCTGCTGCTCGTACAGGGAGATCGGGCAGCCGACGTGGGTGCAGATCTTCGAGTACGCCACGATGCCCTGGTGCGACCACTCGAGCTCGCGCTTGTCCTTGATGTTGTCCGGCTGGATGCGGACGATCATCAGGGCGGCCTTGGCGATCTCGGTCTGGAAGTCGTGGTCGTGCTCCTCCAGGCCTTCGGGCTTGGCGAAGGTGAGGGAACCGACGGCGACGTCCGAGGGACGCAGCGGCTCGTTGGTGTTCACGTTCACGAGCAGCTTGCCCTTGGCCCACAGCGTGTGGCGCAGCTTGTCGCCGGGCAGCGGACCGAGGTCGCGCAGCAGCATCACGCTGGAGAGCGGGAACAGGGCCAGCGCGCCGAACATCGTGTTGCGGATCAGCTTGCGGCGGCCCAGCGCGGACTCCTTGGCGCCGTCCCGGAAGTCGGCCATGACCTTGGCCTTGACCTCGGGCTCGGCCGCGATCGGGTGACGCTCGTCGGCGATCTCCACGTCGGACATCAGGGTGCGGGCCCAGTGGACCGCTCCCGCGCCGATGCAGAACAGGGCCGCGCCCAGGGTCATACCGAGCGCGAAGTTCAGCGCGCTGATGTGGCCGAGCGGGAAGATGAAGACCGACTTGTCGTGCGGGATCGCCACGTACGAGACGATGAAGCCGACGGTGGCCAGCATCGACAGCGTGAACATGAAGGCGACCGCACGCTCGGACCGCTTGGCGGCCCGCTCGTCGATGTCCTGGATCCGGTGCTCGTGCGGCGGCAGCCCGGGGTCGGCGAACGGGTTCTTCTCGTCCGCGACGCCTACGGCTCCATGGGCGTGATCCTGCTCAGCGGGCAGGTTCTCTTCTGGAATGTCTTGGCTACTCATGACTTCTTGGCCTTTGCGGTCCGGGCGGCGACCCACACGGCTACGGCGATCAGCCCGCCGAGACCGAAGATCCAGCCGAAGAGGCCCTCGCTGACCGGCCCGAGGCCGCCCAGCTCAAGGCCGCCGGGGCTCTCGGAGTCGGAGCTGTTGACCGCGTCCAGGTACGCGATGATGTCCTTCTTGTTCTGCTCCGACAGCGTCGTGTCGGGGAAGGAGGGCATGTTCTGCGGGCCGGTCTGCATGGCCTCGTAGATGTGCTTGGGATCCACGTCCTCCAACGAGGGCGCGTACTTGCCCCGGGTGAGGGCACCGCCCTTGCCGGTGAAGTTGTGGCACTGGGCGCAGTTCGTGCGGAACAGATCACCGCCCTTGGCGATGTCCGCGCCCTCGGGGCCGTACTGGGCCTCGGTGGGGACGTTCGGGCCCGCGCCGAGCGAGGCGATGTACGCGGCGAGCTGGTCGATCTCGGCCTGCGTGTAGATGTTCTTCTTCTTCGGTACCTGGACGCCCTGGGAGGTCGCGGCCGGCATCCGGCCCGTGGAGACCTGGAAGTCGACGGCCGCGGCGCCGACGCCGACCAGGCTCGGACCGTCGGAACCGCCCTGACCGCCGGTGCCGTGGCAGCTGGCGCAGCCGACGGCGTAGAGCTTCTTGCCCTCGTCGATGGCGAGGGACTGGGCGGTTTCGTCTGCCTGCGCCTTGCTCGCGGGTGCGAACGCGGCGTACAGCCCCCCGGTGCATGCCAGCGCGAGGAGTAGGACGACGAGCGCCGCCATCGGATGGCGTCGTCGTGCGGAGAGCTTTTTCACGGATTACCCCGGTGTCAGGATCTTCTGCGTCGATGCGTGCGGGATGGGTGCGGGATCGGGCCCGGCTACTTGATCAGGTAGATCGTGGCGAAGAGGCCGATCCAGACGACATCGACGAAGTGCCAGTAGTAGGACACGACGATGGCCGCCGTCGCCTGCTCGTGTGTGAACCTCTTCGCCGCGTAGGTGCGGCCGAGGACGAACAGGAAGGCGATGAGGCCACCCGTCACGTGCAGGCCGTGGAACCCGGTGGTCAGGTAGAACGCCGAGCCGTACGGGTCGGAGGAGAGCGAGAGCCCGTCCTTCTTGACCAGCTCGGTGTACTCGTACACCTGACCGCCGATGAAGATCGCACCCATCACGAAGGTGACGATGAACCACATCCTGAGCTTCTTCACGTCACCGCGCTCGGCGGCGAAGACGCCGAGCTGGCAGGTGAGGGAGGAGAGCACCAGGATCGTGGTGTTCGTCGCGGAGAACGGAAGGTTCAGCGCGTGGGCCTTCTCGGACCAGAAGTCCGGACCCGTCACCGATCGCAGGGTGAAGTACATCGCGAAGAGGGCCGCGAAGAACATCAGCTCGGAACTCAGCCAGATGATGGTTCCGACGCTGGTGAGGTTCGGCCGGTTGACCGACGGGTGCGCGTGCCCGGTATCTACTGTCGTTGCTGTCGCCACGACCGACATTATGTCGGTCGCTTATCCCGCCCTCACTCCGGGGGGTGCCGTTCGGAGTGTTCACACGTCGTGTACTGCCCGGATGGCCCATCGCAGGCATGTTCCAACAGGTGTTGACGGGGTGTTCGGGGGAGTAGCATCCGCCCCATCGGTACCCCGGAAGTTCCACTCCAATGACGCGGAGGAACCATGCAGGCGACCGCCACGGTGCTGGTCTACAGCGACGACGCCAACACCCGGGAGCAGGTGCGGCTGGCCGTCGGCCGGCGGCCGGCCCCGGACGCGCCCCTGGTCGAGTTCCTGGAGTGCGCGACGTCCGCCGCCGTGCTGACGGAGCTGGACAAGGGCGGGATCGACGTGTGCGTGCTGGACGGCGAGGCCGCGCCCATGGGCGGCATGGGACTGTGCCGGCAGATCAAGGACGAGGTGTTCCGCTGCCCGCCGGTGCTGCTGCTCATCGGGCGGCCGCAGGACGCGTGGCTGGCCACGTGGAGCCGGGCGGAGGCTGCGGTGACCCTGCCGGTGGATCCCGTGGAGTTCGCGGCGGCCCTGGCGGCGATTCTGCGGCGCAAGAACCTGGTCGGCACCTGAGAGGCCGGGTGCGGGGGTTTTCCGGCGGCTGAGGGCCCGTGCGTGGCTGTCTGCGCCGGTCCCCGCGCTCGTGGGGGGGGGCTATACGGCAGCCGGTCGCAGCCTTGAGGGGTCCTCCTCCTGGGTCTTCTGCTTGCCACCGGTCAGGGCGCTGCCCTCGCGCCACTTCCTCCAGTCCAGGTTCCAGTCGCCGAAGCCGTTGCCGAAGGTCTCCATCGTGTCGCCGCCGCTGTTGACGACCTGGACGATGTCGCCCTCGCGGACGTTGTCGAAGAACCACTCGGCGTTCGAGGTGCTCATGCCGACGCAGCCGTGGCTGACGTTGGCGTAGCCCTGGGAGCCGACGGACCAGGGGGCGGCGTGCACGTACTCGCCGCTCCAGGTGACGCGGGTGGCGTAGTAGACGGGCAGGTCGTACGACTCCGAGGAGCCCTCGGCGATGCCGACGCTGGTGCCGCGCATCTGTACGAAGTACTCCTTGCCCAGGATCACCTTGACCCCGTTGCGGGTCTCGAAGCCGGGCTTGCCCGTGGTGACGGGGATCTTCTTCACCTCTTCGCCGTTGCGGTACAGCGTGAGGGAGTGCGAGGAGGCGTCGGTGACGGCGATGACGCGGTCACCGATGGTGAGTCTGACGTCCTTCGACCTTCCGCCCCAGATACGGTCGCCGACCTTTATGCCGTCCAGGTTGCTGTGGACGCGGATCGTGGCGTGGGCGGGCCAGTAGTCCTTCGGGCGGTAGTGCAGCGTCTTGTCGTCCACCCAGTGCCAGCCGCCCTGCACGGCGGGCTTGGCGTCGACCTTCAGGGCGCGTTCGACGACGGCCCGCTGGGCGGGGTCCTTGACCGCCCGGCTGAGTTCGGCGGTGACGGGCCGGCCGACGCCGTAGGTGCCCGCGCCGGGGCCGAAGGTGACGGTCAGCCGCTTCTTGGCGGTGGGCTTTCCGGTGTCGAAGGTGAGGACCCGGCGGCCGGGGGCGCCGTCCTCGTCCTCGGTGCTCACCCGGACCGTGTAGTGGGCGTCTGCGGCCAGCGGCTCGGTGCTGTGCCAGCGGCTCCCGTCGGCGGAGAGTTCGCCCGCCAGGTAGCGGCCTGCGGCGTCGAGGGCGGTGACGTCGGTGATCCGTTCGTCGTCGTCCTCGGCCCTGACCTCCAGGGGCTTGTCCGGGTCGGCCTTCCTGGCGTCGCCGCCGGTGACGTTGAAGGAGATCTGGTCCGTCGCGTCGTACGGACGTGAGGAGAGCGGGTTGCCGTCCGAGCCGCAGGCGGTTGCGCCCGCGACCAGGGCGGTCACCAGCAGGGTGCAGCTGACGACGGTGCCGGGGCGGGGTTCGTGGCTCATGACCTCACGCTAGGCAGCCGCGTCAACCATGGCGCGCTGGGTGACACGTACGGGCGACTCCGATTACGGCAAAAGCAGGAGCCCGGACGCTCCTGACGGAGTGTCCGGGCTCTGACGCGCGCGTCGCGTGCTACTGGGTGCGGTTCTCACCGCGGTAGTACTCGAAGACCCAGCCCCACAGGCCGATGAGGATCAGCGGGGCGGAGAAGTAGAGCAGCCACCAGCCGACCGCGACCCCCAGGAAGGCGAGGGCGCCGCCGACGGCCAGGGAGAGCGGCTGCCAGCTGTGCGGGCTGAAGAAGCCCAGCTCGCCGGCGTCGTCCGCGACGTCCGCCTCCTTGTTGTCCTGGGCACCGGTGTCGACCCGCCGGGCGGTGAAGCCCAGGTAGAAGCCGACCATGATGGCCAGGGCGAAGGACAGGAAGAGCGCTGTCGTACCGACCGGCTCCTTCGACCACACGCCATAGACGGTCGCCATGGCAAGGAGGAAGACGGCGAGCCAGATGAACATCGTGCCCTGGATCTTCACTTGCCGGCCTCCTTGCTGCCCGCGATGGCGCCGGCGCCGTGACCGGCGTGCTCCAGCTGCTCGAGTGCTGCGATCTCGGGGTGGTGCAGGTCGAACGCCGGGGATTCACTGCGGATCCGCGGCAGGGTGAGGAAGTTGTGCCGCGGCGGCGGGCAGGAGGTCGCCCACTCCAGGGAGCGGCCGTAGCCCCACGGGTCGTCGACGGCGACCGGCTTGCCGTACTTGGCGGTCTTCCACACGTTGTAGAAGAACGGCAGGACGGACAGGCCGAGCACGAACGAGCTGATCGTCGAGATCGTGTTCAGGGCGGTGAAGCCGTCGGCGGCCAGGTAGTCCGCGTAGCGGCGCGGCATGCCCTCGGCACCCAGCCAGTGCTGGACCAGGAACGTGCCGTGGAAGCCGGCGAACAGCGTCCAGAAGGTGATCTTGCCGAGGCGCTCGTCGAGCATCTTGCCGGTCATCTTCGGCCACCAGAAGTGGAAGCCGGCGAACATCGCGAAGACGACGGTGCCGAAGACGACGTAGTGGAAGTGCGCCACCACGAAGTACGAGTCCGACACGTGGAAGTCCATCGGCGGCGAGGCCAGGATGACGCCGGTCAGACCACCGAAGGTGAAGGTGACCAGGAAGCCGGTCGCCCAGAGCATCGGGGTCTCGAAACTCAGTGACCCCTTCCACATCGTTCCGATCCAGTTGAAGAACTTCACGCCCGTCGGGACGGCGATGAGGAACGTCATGAAGGAGAAGAACGGCAGCAGCACACCGCCGGTGACGTACATGTGGTGCGCCCACACCGTCACGGACAGGCCGGCGATCGAGATCGTCGCGGCGATCAGGCCCATGTAGCCGAACATCGGCTTGCGGGAGAAGACCGGGATGATCTCACTGATGATGCCGAAGAAGGGCAAGGCGATGATGTACACCTCTGGATGGCCGAAGAACCAGAAGAGGTGTTGCCACAGCAACGCGCCACCGTTGGAGGCGTCGAAGATGTGGGCGCCGAACTTGCGGTCCGCCTCCAGGGCGAACAGCGCGGCCGCGAGGACCGGGAAGGCCAGCAGGACCAGGACGGCCGTCAGCAGCACGTTCCACACGAAGATCGGCATGCGGAACATCGTCATGCCCGGTGCGCGCATGCAGATGATCGTGGTGATGAAGTTGACCGAGCCGAGGATGGTGCCGAAGCCGGAGAAGGCCAGACCCATGATCCACATGTCGGCGCCGATACCCGGGCTGCGGACCGCGTCCGACAGCGGGGAGTAGGCGAACCAGCCGAAGTCGGCCGCGCCGTCCGGGGTGAGGAAGCCACCGACGGCGATGAGCGAGCCGAACAGGTAGAGCCAGTAGGCGAACATGTTCAGCCGCGGGAACGCGACGTCCGGCGCGCCGATCTGGAGCGGCATGATCCAGTTCGCGAAGCCGGCGAACAGCGGCGTCGCGAACATCAGCAGCATGATCGTGCCGTGCATCGTGAACGCCTGGTTGAACTGCTCGTTCGACATGATCTGCAGGCCCGGACGGGCCAGCTCGGCGCGCATGAAGAGCGCCATCACGCCACCGATGCAGAAGAACGCGAACGACGTCACGAGGTACATCGTGCCGATCGTCTTGTGGTCCGTCGTGGTGAGCCACTTGACGACGAGTTCGCCGCGGCGCTGAGCCCGGACCGGCAGCTCGTCCTCATAGTGGGACCCTGCTGCGGCGGCACCCTGGGGTTCGTTGAGGATGCTCACAGGTTTGTCGTCTCCCGGTTCTTCTCGTGGGCCGTCTGCTCGATGCCCGCGGGAACGTAACCGGTCTGCCCCTTCTTCGCGAGGTCCTTGAGGTGCTGCTCGTAACGCTCGGGGGAGACGACCTTCACGTTGAACAGCATCCGCGAGTGGTCGACGCCGCAGAGCTCGGCGCACTTGCCCAGGAAGGTGCCCTGCTTGTTGGGGGTCACCTGGAAGGCATTGGTGTGGCCCGGGATGACGTCCTGCTTCATGAGGAACGGCACCACCCAGAAGGAGTGGATGACATCCCGCGAGGTGAGGACGAAGCGGACCGTCTTGCCCTCGGGGAGCCAGAGGGTCGGACCGGGGTTGTGGGTCTGCGGGTTCCGCTCACCGGGGGTGCCACAGGTGTAGACACCGCCCGCGTCGGCCGGGAAGTCCTTCTTGTACCGGTCCGGGATGGCGGCCAGGTTCTTGTCGGACTTCGCGTCACCGGTGGAACCGTCGACGCCCTCGATGTAGTTGAAGCACCAGCTCCACTGGAAGCCGACCACGTTGACCGTGACGTCGGGCTTCTTGTCGAGGCTGAGCAGCTTGGATTCGTCGCGGGCCGTGAAGTAGAAGAGGACCGAGACGATGATGATCGGTACCACCGTGTACAAGGCCTCGATGGGCATGTTGTACCGGGTCTGCGGAGGTACCTCGACCTTGGTGCGGCTGCGCCGGTGGAAGAAAGCACTCCACAGGATCAGGCCCCACACCAGCACGCCGGTGGCCAGCGCGGCAGCCCACGAGCCCTGCCACAGGGAGAGGATCCGCGGAGCCTCTTCCGTGGTCGGGGTGGGCATACCAAGGCGGGGGAAGTCCTCGTATGTGCAACCGGTTGCGGTCGCAAGGACCAGGCCCGCGGTCAGTGCCTGCAGCAGCTTCCGCCGCATCGGGCGCCGCGGCGAGCGGTCGGAGCCGTTGGGACTCACGTAGCGCCTTCCCGAGAGTCTCGCCCGCGCGGTCGGCTGCGGCCTTCTCGCTGGTAGGTCGCCGCCCTGCGTCGGGCAGGGGTTTGGATGTTTATGCGGACCAAACCCTACTGGACGCGTTTTGGGGTCGCGCGGGCGAGACTCTCGGGAAGGCGCTA
>NZ_JARGEF010000063.1:0-35658 GCF_033794725.1 Streptomyces sp. ID05-39B
TCTTCTTCTCGACGGAGCTGGACGGCACGGCGGACCTCACGTTCACCGACCCCGAGAACAGGATCGACGACCTGCACGCGGGGCTGGGCCGCATGGGCCACCCCGGAACCGAACCCGACCCCGGCACCGACCACCACGGAGGCACCGACCGCTACGGAGGCACCGGCCGCCGTCGAGGAGCCGGCCACCACGGAGGAACCCGCCGCTGCGGAGGAGCCGGTCGCTGCGGAGGAGCCCGCCGCCGTTGAGGAGCCGGTCACTCCCGTCGCCGAGACGGCCGCACCTGACGTGGAGGAGCCGGCCGCGGAGGAGCCCGCCCCCACGGTGGAGGAGCCCGTCGCCGAGGAGCCGGCCGAGGCCGAGGCCGTGACCGAGCCAGTCGCGGAAGAGCCGGCGGCGGTTCAGGAGCCCGAGGCGGAAGCCGAGGTCGCGCCCGAGGCTGAGACACCCACCGCTGAGGCTGAGGTCACGGAGGTCGAGGAGACTGAGCCCGAGGCCGCCGAGCCCGAGGCGACACCGGCCCCCGAAGCGGAGGCCACCGAACCCGAGGCCGCCGACGGCGAGGACGCCCCACAGGGGCCACCGGCAGTCGCCGACGAGACCCGCACGGGCGGTGCGGGTGGGAACACCCCCGCCGAAGGCGAAGCCGAGGCGGAAGCACCCACCCCGGCGGAGCCACTCGCCGAGGCGGAGATCACCGCACCGCCGGAGTCGACCGACACCCCGTCCCACCTCCTCACCGCCCACAAGGCAGCCGCAGCCACCCTCACCAAGCTGAACCTCACCGACGCCGCACCCACGGACGTGTACCTCGTCCTGGACCGCTCCGCGTCGATGCGGGCCTACTACAAGGACGGCTCCGTCCAGGCTCTGGCCGACCAGACCCTGGCCCTCGCCGCCCACCTCACCAAGACCCGGACCCAGCCCCCCACCGTCCACGTCGTCTTCTTCTCGACGGAGCTGGACGGCACGGCGGACCTCACGTTCACCGACCCCGAGAACAGGATCGACGACCTGCACGCGGGGCTGGGCCGCATGGGCCGTACCAGCTACCACGTCGCCGTAGAGGCAGTCGTAGCGCACCACGAGAAGCACGCCGCGTCGGCGCAGGCCCCCGCCCTGGTGGTCTTCCAGACGGACGGCGCCCCGGACGCGAAGACCCCCGCCACCCAGTCCCTCGCGGACGCGGCGGCGAACCATCCCGCCCTCTTCTTCTCGTTCGTCGCCTTCGGTGAGCACGAGAACAAGGCGTTCGACTACCTCCGCAAGCTGAAGACGGGCAACACGGCGTTCTTCCACGCGGGCCCGACCCCCCGGGAGCTCACGGACCAGGAGCTCTACGAGGGCGTACTGGCGAACTGGCGCCCGTAACCGGGTGGGGCACAGCCCCCCGCACCCACGCCGCCCGCTTCTCATCCCGTAAAACGGGAAGCGGGCGGCGTACCCATGTCGGCTACGATTTCAAGGTTCCGTACATAGCAACCTGGGAGCAGCCCCCGATGGCTCGACACCTCATCACCAGCGCCCTTCCGTACATCAACGGAATCAAGCACCTGGGCAACATGGTGGGGTCCATGCTCCCGGCGGACGTGTACTCCCGGTACCTCCGCCAGCGCGGCCACGACGTCCTGTACATCTGCGCGACGGACGAGCACGGCACGCCGGCCGAGCTGGCCGCGAAGGAGCAGGGTCTGCCGGTGGCGGAGTTCTGCGCGCAGGCGCACGACGCGCAGAAGGCGGTCTACGACGGCTTCAGCCTGGCCTTCGACCACTTCGGCCGGAGTTCGTCCCCGCAGAACCGCGAGATCACGCAGGAGATCGCGCGCGAGCTGAAGGCGAACGGCTTCATCGAGGAGCGGGCGATCCGCCAGGTGTACTCGGTCACCGACGGCCGTTTTCTCCCGGACCGCTACATCATCGGCACGTGTCCGCACTGCGGCTACGACAAGGCGCGCGGCGACCAGTGCGAGAACTGCACGCGCGTCCTCGACCCCACGGACCTGATCGAGCCCCGCTCGGCGATCAGCGGCAGCAGCGATCTGGAGATTCGCGAGACCAAGCATCTCTTCCTCCTCCAGTCGGCGCTCGCCGGTGAGGTCGAGGCGTGGGTCGACGAGCGCGCCGACAACTGGCCGGTGCTCGCCTCCTCCATCGCCCGCAAGTGGCTCACGGAGGGCCTGCACGACCGGGCGATCACCCGTGACCTGGAGTGGGGCGTGCCGGTCCCGGCCGACACGTGGCCGGACCTGGCGGCGGACGGCAAGGTCTTCTACGTCTGGTTCGACGCCCCGATCGAGTACATCGGCGCGACAAAGGAGTGGGCGGACCAGGACCCGGAGAACCGCGACTGGCGTTCCTGGTGGTGGGAGTCGGAGGCGGACGTCCACTACACGCAGTTCATGGGCAAGGACAACGTCCCCTTCCACAGCGTGATGTTCCCGGCGACGCAGCTGGGCACCCGCTCGCCGTGGAAGAAGGTCGACGTCATCAAGGCCTTCAACTGGCTGAACTACTACGGCGGCAAGTTCTCCACCTCGCAGCGTCGCGGCGTGTTCACGCACGACGCGCTGGAGATCCTGCCCGCCGACTACTGGCGCTACTTCATGATGGCCAACGCCCCCGAGTCGGACGACTCGTCCTTCACCTGGGAGCACTTCACGGCCACGGTGAACAAGGACCTCGCCGACACCCTCGGCAACTTCGTGAACCGCGTCCTGTCGTTCTCCAGGAAGCGCTTCGGCGACGAGGTCCCGGCGGGCAGCGCGCCCGGCGAGGCCGAGGCGAAGCTCGGCACGGAGATCGCGCGGCTCCTCGGCGAGTACGAGGAGCAGATGGAGGCCCTCCAGTTCCGCAAGGCGGCGGCCGCGCTGCGCGCGCTGTGGTCGGCGGGCAACTCCTACCTGGAGGAGAAGGCCCCCTGGCTGGAGATCAAGACCGACATGGACGGCGCGGCCCTGACGCTGCGCACGGCGATGAACCTGATCCACCTGTACGCGGTCGTCTCGGAGCCGTTCATCCCGGCGACGGCGAAGGTCATGCGGGAGGCTTTCGCACTGGCCGACGACACGGCGACCTGGGTCACCGAGGCGGAGGCGAAGGCCCTGGACACGGTCCCGGCCGGTACCCCGTTCACGATCCCGCCGGTCCTCTTCGCCAAGCTCACGGACGACGACCTCGCCACGTACAAGGAGCGCTTCGGCGGCGCCGACGAGTGATACGCCCCGGGCGGTGGGAGGGGCGGCCCGTCCCTCCCACCGCACGGGGACCCCGGCCTGGACATGTTCTCGCCAAGCCGTATGGTTTTCGCCATGGCAGTCCCCGAGGTCATTCCGATCGCCTACGAGCCGAAGCACCGCACCGAGTCCATCGGTCGGTACGCGGACGGTCAGTTCCTCGCATCGGTCACATACGCGTTCCCGCAGGGCTTCCGTCTCGACGACGGCTGGGAACAGCACAAACGTCTCTACACGGTGCTGCACACCTTCGACGCCGAGGGCCGCTACCGAAACTCGGACATCTGGTGCGCCGGCACCTGGGCGCAGCAGCAGAGCAACCCCCACGGCGACGACTCGGTCCTCCACCGCGCCCGCGCCCGCCTGGCCACGCTCCTGCGCAGCCTGCCCCGCCGCTCCTACACGGACATCGCGATCCGCCCCTTCCAGCTGACCTACGAGAACGTCCTGTTCGGCCTCGTGATCCGCAAGGACGAGGAGGACGACGAGGACTGGGCGGAGCTCTACCCGGACCAGCTCGGCTTCGGCGAACCGTGGGACGGCACGTACGACACCTGACGGGCCCGCACGCCATGGCCGCGCAACTGTCCGCACCTGGACGGCGTCCCCCTCTGCGACACCGATGACACGACACAGGGGGACTTCATGGCGCTGTTCGGCAATGCGCACACGATCGACTCGGGCACGGCCCAGCAGGACTACGCGCGGCTGCTCGGGCAGGGCGAGCGTGTGCACGCCGCGTATCTGCTGATCCGGGACACGATCCTGTTCACCGACCGGCGGCTGCTGCTGGTCGACAAGCAGGGCATCACCGGGAAGAAGGTGGAATACCACTCCATCCCGTACCGCAGCATCACCCACTTCGCGGTCGAGACCGCCGGCACCTTCGACCTCGACGCCGAACTGAAGATCTGGGTGTCGGGCACCCCGACGCCGATCCAGAAGACGTTCACCAAGGGCGTGGACATCTACGAGGTGCAGGCGATCCTGACGCAGTTCGTCACCCAGTAGCCGTTCCGAGCCGTACGCCCACGCGAAGGGGCATCCGGGCGGCGTCACCCACGACAACACCCGCCACACCACCCGCTTCACGGTGATCGGCAACCACCTCGCCCAGCACCCGACCTGTCGCTCCTGGCGATCGTCCCGGCCCGGCCAAACTCCCACCCCTCCCGCCGCCTGGCACCCCCTCCGGAACTGCCCGCGACCACGCCTACCGCGGCCCCGACCCTCATGACTGGCCGGGATACACGTCGACAGGCGCCGTTCCCGAGACCCCCGACACCGTATCGGCGAGCCGCCCCTCATCGAACAGAGCCGATCGTGACAGGCCGCCCGTGGCCCGCCCATGACCTGATTCCGCGCCCCGAGTCCCAGGAGGCCCTGCGGGAGCTGAGCGCCGTGCTGAAGAAGTGGGGGTACTTCTTCGGTGCGGCGGGCCCATGAGGGCAGTGCCCCGAAGGGCGGCGATGTCCTCGGACCCGTGGCTTCTTCGGAAATCCCCTGCCTCGTGCGGCGCGCCGCGGGCATACTCCACCGGGCACCGGTCGCGAAACCGGTTCGGGGGACGAGGGACGGCGGGGGCTGACACGGTGGATTTCACGTCCTGGGGGGACTGGGTACGCGCAGGCCTGGGTGCGGTGGTGTCGTACCCGTTGGTCATGGCGGGCTGGCGGCTCGCCACCCGGGCGGCAGCCTTCCGTGATCCGCACCGGCAGACCGGGCGCCACATCGTCTTCGTACCGCGCCTTGCCGTGCGGCCGCGGACAGAGGCCGTCCGCCGTCGGCTGCGGGCCGCGGTGGCGCTGCGTCGGCACCAGGGCGTGGTCAGCCCGGTCCCGGCCGACGCGTTGCTGCGACGCCTGGTGGAGGCCGACCGCTCGGCGCGGGTGCTGGCGGCCGGGCGCCGGGTGTGGTGTCTGGCGGTCCCGTTCACGCTGGTGGTGAGCGCGGTCGTGCTCGGGGCGTGGCTCGTCGTGTTCGAGTACGTCATGGCAGGTCCCTTGGCGGAGATCGACGGTCCGTACAGCTACCTGGCGGAGATCTTCGGCACGGACGGCTGGTACGTCACGGACGATGGCACCTGCTCCTCATGGGCCGTCCTGAGCGGGTGCGACCCGGACGTGGAGCCGTGGTGGAACGGCATCCAGGCGGGCCTGCTGTTCGGCACCGCGCCGGCCTTCGTTGTCGCCGCATGGCGCATACGGCGGGCGGCTCCACAGAGATTCGGCCTCTGGTCGAAGCAGGAACCGCCCCTCCTCGCCTGCCTGGACGCATTGACCGCCTGTCGTGACGCCATGCGCCCGACACCACCGGCGGCGACCGTACTCGACGAGCGCCTGGCCGAACTGACTGCCGCACTGGGGGACTTCGCCCGGGAAAGCCTGCCTCTCGCGTCGGACCGACGCGCCGAACTGGAGGCACATGTCACGCACGTGACCGAAACACTGAGCGAGGTGACGGGCCGCTTCCTGCGCGACGGGACCACGGCGTTGCCCGCCCTGGTCGCTCTGCTGTCCACCCTCCAGGACCGGCTGCACACCTCCCGGTGGTTCGTCCTGCTCGACCCCGCCCAGCTCACCATCGCGCCCGCCCCGCCTCCGGGACCCGCTCCGGCAGCCGGAGCCGCCGCCCCCACGGCCGGACCCTCCGTCGACGCGGGCCGCTCGCAGCGCTACATGTGGGTCGCCACGGCGATGCCGGCGGTACCGGCCCTGCTGGCCCTCGTCTTCACCGCCATGGCGATCAGCCAGACTAACCAGAACCTCGGCCTCACCGAACGCGACCAAATGGCCTCCACCTACAGCGAGACCGTCGCCAACCTCGGCGCCGAGTCCGTCAACGTGAGGGTCAGCAGCATCTACGCCTTGCAGCGCATCATGCGGGACTCTCGCAGTGAACAGCCGGCGATCGTCAGCATATTGAGCACCTACATCAGGGACCGCGCGAAGATGCCGAGCGCCGCGACGGCGGAGAGACTTCGCAAGAACACCAAGACCCGCGCGCCGGACGATGTCCAGGCCGCACTTGATGTGCTGGGGGCCCGCCCCGTGTACGTGGAGGGAGAACCGAGGATCGATCTGCGCGACACCTTCCTGGTGGGCGCCAACCTCTTCGGGTCGTTCACCAACGCGGATCTGCGCGGCGCCGATCTGACCCGGGCCGACCTCACGGACGGCCGGTTCGACCTCACTTGGTTCGACAACGCTCGTATGAACGAGGCGTATCTGACCAACGGGACCTTCACCGAGGCCGACTTCCTCAAGACGGACCTGAGCAATGCTTGGCTGGACGGCGCGCTGCTCCACAACGCTGACCTGACGCAGGCCAAACTCGTCGGCGTCCAAGGCAACTATGAAGGTGCCTTCGCCCAGTTCACCAACGCCGACCTGTCAGCCGCGGACCTGACGAACGCGGACCTGAGGGGAGTGAACCTGACACAGGCCGATCTCGGCGAGGAGACCGACCCGGAGCTGCCGGCGGCGACCGTCGTCGGCACCGTCTTCATCGACGCCGGCCTCACCGACGCGCTGCTCGACGGTGTCGACACCGGCGCCGCTTTCTGGGAGGAAGCGGACCTGAAGGAAGCTTCGGCCCAGGACGGCTGAGGTACCGACGGCCCGGTCCTGCGGCGAGGGAGCCGCGTGGACCGCCATGCGGGCGGGCCGCATGGGACGCGAGGGCCGGGGGCTCGTGGTCTCCCGGCCCTCGCGTGTCTTGGGTGCTACTTGAGCACGCCCGCCCCCGTCGTCCCGGCCAGGGACGTCGGGAGGTTCTTCGCCGAGGTCTCCAGGCCCGTCGTGAGGGTCGGGGTCCAGTTGACCGTCGTCTTCAGGTCCTTGGAGGACGCGGCGTTGTAGGCGGCGACGAGGTCGGCCGTCGTGCCGTTGACCAGGTTGCCGGAGCCCTTGACCGAGCCGGTGCCGTCACCGCTGAGGAGCTTGGCGGCCTTCGCGCCGGACGGGAGCTTCCAGTAGTTGTTCTCCGCCACGACCTGGGCCTTGGCGCGGGAGTTGATGCTGTACTGCGTCGCGTAGCCGTTGAGGGGCGTGACGTCGTAGAAGTTGTTGTAGATGTGGATCTGGCCGATGCGGGCCAGCGGGGCGCGCTGGACGATGCCCTTCCACACGTTGTGGTGGATGGACACGCGCAGCTTGCCGACGCTGTCGGTGTCACTGCTGCCGATCAGCATCGTCTTGTCGTGGTTGGTGAACTGGTTGTACGAGACGGTCACCAGGTCGGAGCCCTTGGTGATGTCGAGGGAGCCGTCGTGGATCTGGTACTCGCGGCCGTAGTACTTCGGGTTGGCGCTGTCCAGGTGGGGGGCGTCGGTGAACGTGTTGTGGTCCGCCCACACGTGGGTCGCGCCACGCAGGGTGACCGAGTCGTAGTTGGAGTTCCAGTTGCCGGTGTCGCCGTCGGTCGGGTCCCACTGCGGGAAGCAGTCCTCGGTGGCGGCGAAGTTCATGTTGCGGACGATGACGTTGTCCACGTTCTGCACCTGGAGCATGGCGCCGGTGAGGCCCGCGCCGGTGCCGGGGACGCCCACGATGGTCGTGTTGGCGGGCACCTTGAGGATGATGTTCTTGGCCTGCTTGGACTGGGCGGCGGCACGCGCCTTCTCCTGCGTGCCGGACGGCAGCTTGGAGCGGCCGTAGGTGGCCGGGTCGTAGGCCTTGAGGTAGGCGGCCAGCGAGTAGCCGGTGCCGGCCGCGTAGTCGGCGCAGGTCAGCTTCTTGCCGGCGTCGTCGGTGTTGGCGTCGATGGCACCCTTGACCTTGATGATCCGGGGCGTGGTGTCGGTCGCGGAACCGAGCGCCTTCACTAGCTCGGCGCGGGTGGAGACGGTGAAGGTGTGAGCGGCGTCGGCCTTCGTTCCACCGGTGGTGCCCGTACCGGAGGATGCCCAGCCGTCCTTGGCGGCGAGCGTCTGGTGGTACAGGTCGACGGGCCCGGCGTTGGCGTTCATCACGACGACACCGGCGCTGACACCCGCGGCCACGACGGCGGCGGTGACGACGAGGGTGCGGCGCGAGCGGAGGGACCGGCGGTGGGAGGGAGCGGCCACGGAGGGGATCCTTACAGGGGGAGTGGGGTTACGCCCTGTCAGTGGTCGCCATGACATGAAGAGTTGCCGCCTGTCGGCTATTTTTCTCCAGCCTCCTTCGCCACACCGAGCCGGCGTGTGATCGGGGCCGCCCGCAGCGGCGTTTCACCTCCGCCTCCGTCGGCCTCACCCAGCCGGGCATGGTTCTGCCGGTGGTGCTTTTGCTCGCCCTCGGCCCGCCGTCGGTGACACCGTCGCCGTCTCCCTGCCCAGCCCCGCCCGCGCTCTGCCCAGATGCTCCAGCCCCTCCCGCGCCGTCCGCGTCACCTCCGCGTACTCCGCCGCCGTACGGGCCGTCGCCAGCCGTGCCCGGGCCGCGCGATGGCACTCCGCCGCGCTGGTCAGCGCCCGCGCCGTGTCCTCACCGGCCCCCGCCCAGGCCCGCACGTCCGGCGGGACCAGGCCGCCTGCGAGCCGTACGAGCCACTGGTTGGCCTCCGCCTCCGCGTCCAGGCCGGACGGGGAACGGCCCCGTAGCGAGCGGCGCCCGGCGACCGCCGCGCAGGTCACCCCACCGACCGCGCCGACGACCAGCAGCACCGACCACACACCCATGAACCCCATGCCTGGATTCCTCCCTCGCCCCACCGACCCTGCCGCTCCACCGGCCTGCGCCTCCCATGAGACGCCGCCCCGCTGTGGAGGGGCCCCGGTGTTCCTGTGGGACGCCGGTGAAGTCGCCCTGAAAGGGGCGCCGGACCACGGAACGCGAAGTGGCCCGGAACCGACATCGGTTCCGGGCCACTCCGTCACACCGCCTACTTCGGCTGCGGCTTGCGCACCGTCAGGTGCAGCTCACGCAGCCGCGTCTCCTCCAGCTCCGTCGGCGCGCCCATCATCAGGTCCTGGGCGTTGCCGTTGAGCGGGAAGGCGATCGTCTCGCGGATGTTCGGCTCGTCCGCGAGGAGCATCACGATGCGGTCGACACCGGGGGCGATGCCACCGTGCGGCGGGGCGCCGAAGCGGAGCGCGCGCAGCATGCCGGCGAACTCACGCTCCACGGTCTCGTCGTCATAGCCCGCGATGTTGAAGGCCTTGAGCATGATGTCGGGCTCGTGGTTCCGGATCGCGCCGGAGGAGAGCTCGACACCGTTGCAGACGATGTCGTACTGCCAGGCCAGGATGTCCAGCGGGTCCTGGTTCTCCAGAGCGTCCATGCCACCCTGCGGCATCGAGAACGGGTTGTGCGAGAAGTCGATCTTCCCGGTCTCCTCGTCCTTCTCGTACATCGGGAAGTCGACGATCCAGCAGAAGCGGAAGACGTTCTCCTCGAAGTGCCCGGCCCGCTTGGCGGCCTCGACGCGCACCGCGCCCATGATCTTCGAGACCTCGTCGAACTCGCCCGCGCCGAAGAACACCGCGTGCCCGGCGGCCAGCGACAACCGCTTCGTCAGCTCGGCCACGTTGTCCTCGGTGAGGAACTTCGCGATCGGGCCGGACAGCGAGCCGTCCTCGGCGACACGGACCCAGGCCAGGCCCTTGGCGCCCTGCGAGACGGCGTAGTCACCGAGCTGGTCGAAGAACTTGCGGGGCTGCGCCGAGACGTCCGGCACCGGCAGCGCGCGCACGTGCTTGCCGGCGAAGGCCTTGAACTCCGACCCCTCGAAGATGTCGGTGATGTCGACCAGCTCCAGCTGGGCGCGCAGGTCCGGCTTGTCGGAGCCGTACTTCAGCATCGACTCACGGAACGGGATCCGCGGGAACGGCGAGGTGACCTCGCGGTCGCCGCCGAACTCCGTGAACAGCTCGGTCATGAGCTTCTCGATCGGCTGGAAGACGTCTTCCTGCTCGACGAAGCTCATCTCGACGTCGAGCTGGTAGAACTCGCCCGGCGACCGGTCCGCGCGGGCGTCCTCGTCGCGGAAGCAGGGCGCGATCTGGAAGTAGCGGTCGAAGCCGGAGATCATCAGCAGCTGCTTGAACTGCTGCGGCGCCTGCGGAAGGGCGTAGAAACGGCCCGGGTGCAGACGCGAGGGGACCACGAAGTCACGCGCGCCCTCGGGGGAGGTCGCGGTCAGGATCGGGGTCGCCATCTCGTTGAAGCCGAGCGCCACCATCTTGTGACGGATCGCCGAGATGACCGCCGTGCGCAGCATGATGTTGCGGTGCATGCGCTCGCGACGCAGGTCGAGGAAGCGGTACTCCAGGCGCCGCTCCTCGTTGACCCCGTCCTCGGTGTTGATCGTGAAGGGCAGCGGCTGGGCGGCGCCGAGCAGCTCGACCTCGCCGACCTCGACCTCGACCTCACCGGTGGGCAGGTCCGCGTTCACGTTCTCGGTGCCGCGGGAGACGACCTTGCCGTCGATGCGGACCGTCGACTCCTTGGTCAGCTTGTCGAGGGCCTCGTACGCGGGCGTGCCCGGACGGGCGACGAGCTGCGTGATCCCGTAGTGATCGCGCAGATCGATGAAGAGGATGCCGCCCAGGTCGCGCCGATTGTGCAGCCAGCCGCTCAGCCGGACGTCGGTGCCGACGTCAGAGGCGCGGAGCTCGCCGCAGGTGTGGGACCTGTACCGATGCATCGTCGTTCATCCAGTCTTCGCGGATCGGGGGCGTGTTTCACGTGAAACAACCCCCAGCGTACCGGGCCACCCGTGATCGGCTCCCACCATTGATCGGCGCCCACCTTCGATCGGCTCCCACCACGAGGAACCCGGGGATCCGCCCATGAGGAACCAGGTGATCCGCCGACGGTGAACCGGGCGCCCCACCCACGGTGAACCAGGCGATCCGTCCACGATGACCCCGGCGATCAGTGGCACTCTTCGATCGTCTGTTCTTAAAGTGGGGCAATGCGCACTGGCGAGCCCCTGCCCGCCGTGGGGGATGTCCTGGCCTCCCTCGCGACCGGCCTCTGGCACTGGGACACCTCCACCGGCCTGGTCACGGTCGATGCCGAGGCGGCCCGGCTGCTCGGGCTGCCCACCGAGGGAGCCGTCCTCACGGAGGCCCAGACCCGGGCCCGGCTGCACCCCGTCGACTGGAACGAGATCACCGGCGTGATCCAGCTGGCCGTCGCCGAGGGCACCCTCGCCGAGGTCCGCATCCGGATCATGGACGAGCGAGGCCGGATCGTCCGCGTCGTCCGCAGCAGATCCAAGCCCTCCTTCGACCGGGTCAGGAAGGCGTACGAACTGATCGGCACCCTCCAGGAGGTCACCGAGCCCTCACCGGGCACCCCGGCCGGCCGCAGCGCCGTCACCGGCGACTGGCGGCGCTCCCGCGAGGCGTTCCTGCTGGACGCGGGCCGGGCGCTGGCGGAGGCCCGGTCCACCGAGGAGGTGCTGCGGGTCGCGGCCAATCTGTCGATGCCGGGCTTCTCACCGGACGGCCTCGCCGTGTTCGGCGTCGAGGGCGACCGGCTGACGATCATCGGACACCACGGACAGCAGCCCGGCGACGAGGACGCCTTCACCGAGATGTCCCTCCAGACGGACTACCCGGCGGCGGAGGTCGTCCGCACCGGCCGGGCCGTCTATCTCTCCTCGCCCGAGCACTACAAGTCCCGCTACCCCCTCACCTGGCCGCTCGCCTCACAGTTCGGCCGGCACTCCTGGGCGTTCCTGCCGCTCACGGTGGCCGGGCGCACCATGGGCGCCTGGATGGCCGGCTTCGCCTACCCCGTCGCGTTCACGCCCGACGAGCGGTCCGTGCTCACCACCGTGGCCCGCATGCTCGCCCAGGCCCTCACCCGGGCCGGCGCCGCCGAGACCCAGCGCGAGCTGACGGACGGGCTGCAGCGCTCCATGCTGCCCACGCTCGGCCCCGAGATCCCCGGCATGACCCTCGCCGCCCGCTACATACCGACCGGCGGCGGCCTCCAGGTCGGCGGCGACTGGTACGACATGATCCCGCTGCCGAACAAACGGTTCGCGCTGGTCATCGGGGACGTACAGGGCCACGACGTGCGGGCCGCCGGCCTCATGGGCCAGCTCCGCATCGCCCTGCGTGCGTACGCCTCCGAGGGCCACGGCCCCGACGCCGTCCTCTCCCGCGCTTCCCGCTTCCTCTACGGCCTCACCCACACCGGGGACGCCAACGACCACGCGGACCTGCGCTTCGCGACCTGCCTCTACATCGAGGTCGACCCCGTCACCGGCGTCCTGCGAACCGCCCGCGCCGGACACCTCGACCCGGCGATCCGGATGACCGACGGCACGGTCCTCGTCCACGCCACCGCCGGCGGACTGCCCCTCGGCATCGACCCCGACTCCGACTACCCCACCACCCGCCTCGCCCTCGAACCCGGCGAGGCCCTGATGCTGTGCACCGACGGCCTGCTGGAGACCGGCGGACACGACCTCGACACCGGCTGGCGGCGCGTCCGCAAGATCCTGGAGAAACACGATGGGGGCCTGGAGGAACTGGCCGACGCCCTCGTCCAGGCCGTGCACGGGCCGTCCTCGCACCACACCACCGGACCGCTGGCCGACCGTCGCGAGGACGACATCGCCCTCCTGCTCGTCTGCCGCCACGGCGGCGCGGGCTGCGGAGGACTCGGCGCCACCACACCGGCCCGCCCCGCCGTACGGCGCACCATGCTGACCATCGCGCAGGCCGAACCCGAGCGGATCGCCGAGGCCCGCGCGCAGCTCCGCGACCTCCTGCACGACTGGCCCAGCGACGACCAGGTCGACTCGGCCGTCCTCCTCGTCTCCGAGATGCTGACCAACGTCCTCGTACACACCGACGACGACGCGCTGCTCGTGGCGGAGGTGGCCGGCCACCCCGGCGAACGCCGGATGCGGATCGAGGTCACCGACACCAGCGACTCCCTGCCGCACAAGCGCCGGCCCGGCGAACTGGCCTCGTCCGGCCGCGGCCTCGTCCTGACCGAACTGCTCGCCGACGAGTGGGGCGTGGCCCCGCGCGGCGAGGGCAAGACCATCTGGTTCGAGCTCTACGAGCCGGCGTCGGAAGGGGAGGCGGAGGCGGCCTCGGGCGCGGCGTAACGCTGCCGCAGCTCGTGCACCACCCCGAACGCCGCCGCCGTCAGCGGTACGGCGAGCAGCATGCCGAGAATCCCGGCGACCGACGCCCCCGCCGTGATCGCGAGCATCACCACCGCCGGATGCATCTGCACCGTCCGGCTCTGGACCACCGGCTGCAGCACATGCCCCTCCAGCACCTGCACGGCCAGCACCACCCCGACCACCCACAACGCGATCACGAACCCCCGGTCGGCCAGCGCCACCAGCACGGCGACCGCCCCCGAGAGGAACGCGCCGAGATACGGGATGTACGCGCCGACGAACACGAGCGCCCCCAGCCCCACCGCACCGGGCACATCCAGCACGAGCAGCCCGACGGTGATGCACACCGCGTCGATGAACGCGATGAGCGAGGTCCCCCGCATGAACCCCTCGACGGCCTGGAACGCCCGCCGCGCCATGGCCTCCAGCCCGTCCGCCCTCCCGTCCGGGGCAACGGCCCGCAGCGTGTCCACGGCCCGGTCGGAATCCCGCAGGAAGAAGAAGACGAGCAGCAGCGCCAGTACGGCCATGGCGATGCCCTCGCCCACCACACTCACCCCGCTGATCACCCCCGAGGCGGCCGTCCCGCCGAATTTCGTCAGCAACTCCCGCGCGTTGGAGGCGACGTCGTCCAGCGAGGTCCCCGCCGCCCCGAAATGCTCGGTGAGCCCTCGCGCCGCGTCCCTCAGCGAGGCGACGATCTCGTCACCGCTGTTCACGAGCGCGGCGACCACGATGTACACCGCCCCGCCCACCACCGCGAGAACAGCCACACAGGTGACCCCCGCGGCCACCGACCGGTTGACCCGCGCCCTGACGAGCCGCCGGTGAAACGGCCCCAGCAACGCCGTCCCGAGCAACGCGAGCAACACCGGCACGACGGCCGTACGGAACTCCACACACAGCCGGATCCCGACGTACACGACCCCCGACACCAGCAGGATCACCACACACCAGGCGGCCAGACGACGAATGGGAGCGGGAAGCAGCGACGGCACCCCTCCAGCGGATCACGCCCCACACGGGTTGTCCTGCGCGGACGACCGGCCGGGTGACGCCCCGTCATCGGCACACCCCTCAGCAGAATCGATACCTCCGCCTCTCACCGTGCGGATGAACATATTCACCAACCACCTGAACTCCCCAGGCATATGCCTAGCGTCCGAGGTGGAGGTGATGCTCGATGTACGAGCAGAACAACACGCCGCCCGACGAGGCGACGACACAGCGGGACGCGATCGACATCAACGACTTCGTGTTCGCGGCGACAGGTGCGCGGGTGCGAAGGCTGACCACGCCGGACGGCACACACTGGTTCCCGGCCGTCGATGTGTGCAGGAACCTGGGCTACTCACATGTGGGTTCCGCTCTGCGGAACATCGCCGACATGGCCAACTTCGCAAGTGTCGAGAGTGTGCTCCTGAAGCACACTCTCGGCATTCCCGCAGGTCGGGAGTGGCGACGAGACATGAATCTGGTGAATCTCCCAGGGCTGATCAGGTTGGTGAACGGCTGCACCAAACCCGAATCCCAACCCTTCAAAGTATGGGTCTCCGAAGTCATCGAAAGGGCCCGAAGTCGCAAAAACACGTTGCGGCTTCGGGCCCTCTCTTACGTTAGCCGGAGTTTCAGCCCCGCGGGCCACCCTCGGACATCCCGTGGACCGCCGGAATCGTGCCCAGGCGCCCCTTCTGGAAGTCGTCGAACGCCTGCTGGAGTTCGTCACGGGTGTTCATGACGAACGGGCCGTAGTGGGCCATGGGTTCACGGATGGGCTGTCCACCGAGGAGGACGACCTCCATGTCCGGGGTGTGGGAGTCCTGCCGCTCGTCCGCGCGGACGGTCAGGGAGGAGCCCGCTCCGAAGACGGCGGTCTGACCGAGGTGGACCGGGCGGCGCTCGGCGCCGACCGAGCCCTTGCCCGCCATGACGTACGCGAGTCCGTTGAAGTCCTCGCGCCACGGCAGGGTGATCTCCGCCCCCGGCGCGAGGGTCGCGTGGACCATCGTGATCGGGGTGTGGGTGATACCGGGGCCCGCGTGCTCGTCCAGCTCGCCGGCGATGACACGCAGGAGCGCGCCGCCGTCGGGGGAGGTGAGCAGCTGGACGCTGCCGCCGCGGATGTCCTGGTAGCGCGGGGCCATCATCTTGTCCTTGGCCGGGAGGTTGACCCACAGCTGGAGGCCGTGGAAGAGACCGCCGGACATGACGAGCTGCTCCGGCGGCGCCTCGATGTGGAGGAGACCGGAACCGGCCGTCATCCACTGGGTGTCGCCGTTGGTGATGGTGCCGCCGCCGCCCTGGCTGTCCTGGTGGTCGAAGATCCCGTCGATGATGTAGGTGACGGTCTCGAAGCCGCGGTGAGGGTGCCAAGGGGTCCCTTTCGGCTCCCCAGGCTGGTACTCCACCTCGCCCATCTGGTCCATCATGATGAACGGGTCGAGGTGGCGGTAGTTGATCCCCGCGAAGGCCCGGCGCACCGGGAAGCCCTCGCCCTCGAAGCCGCTGGGCGCGGTGGTCACGGTGAGCACGGGACGTGCCACGGCGTCGGCCTGCGCGGCCACTCGGGGCAGGGTCAGCGGGTTCTCGACGGTCACTGCGGGCATGTCCGTACCTCCTTGGGCGACGTGCGTTCCACTTTAGTTGAGCGTTGAACTTTCTGCCACCCAGAACAACAGGGGCCCGGAGGACATTCCTCCGGGCCCGCTCCACCTGAGCGATCACTCTCAGTTACTGAAATGCGTTCGTCGAAGTAACGCCGGATCGGCGGCCGATTCCCCGCCTTGCACGTCATCGAGTCCGTCCACAGAGCCACCGGGCGAGCCGTCGACGTAGCCCGAACAGGCCGAACAGGCCGAACAGGCCAACCGCATGCCGAGGGCGCCCGGAGGCCAGGGCCCGCCCTAGCCGTACATCCGACGCATCGCGAAGTCGACCATCTGTTCCACTGCTTTCGCGTCGAAGACCATCCGGTGCTCGCCCTCCATGTCGAGGACGAAGCCGTAACCGGTGGGGAGCAGGTCGAGCACCTCGGCGCCGGTGATGACGAAGTACTTGGACTCCTTGCCCGCGTACCGGCGCAGCTCCTTCAGCGTGGTGAACATCGGGATCACCGGCTGCTGGGTGTTGTGCAGGGCGAGGAATCCGGGGTTGTCGCCGCGCGGGCAGTAGACCTTGGACGTCGCGAAGACCTGCTGGAAGTCCTCGGCGGCCATCTGTCCGGTCGTGAAGGCCCGCACCGCGTCCGCCAGGGACGGCGGGGACGGCTCGGGATACAGCGGCGGCTGCTGGCCGTACCCGCCCGGCATCTGCTGCTGCGGCGCGGTGTACTGCGCCTGCGTACCCGCGCTCTGGTCGTAGCCGTACATGGGCGCAAGCGTACCGAGAGGGCCGGGCGGGCGAGGGGGTACGGGGTGGCCGGCCCTCACGGGGGGTTCACAGGCGCGTCCCCGGATTCACACAGCGGACGCCCATAGCGTCCACCATGTCGAAGAACGTGCCACGGAGCGGCAAGGCACGAACACCACGAGCCTCGGGAGACGGCCATGAGCGGACACCACGACGACGAGATCCACGAGCACGACCGAGGACTCTCCTACGACCTGCCCGTTCTCGCCCGCCGCCGGATGATCCGCCTGCTCGCCGGGGCGAGTCTGGTGCCGCTGGTCGGCTGTTCCGGCGATGACGGTGACAGCACCGCATCAGCCTCCTCCTCCACGGGAAGCCCCTCCAGCGCAGGCACCGGCGACGCCGAGTGCGCGACCATCCCGAACGAGACCGCCGGCCCCTACCCCGGCGACGGCTCGAACGGTGTGAACGTCCTCAAGGAGAGCGGCGTCGTCCGCGCCGACATCACGAAGAGTTTCGGCGACTCGGCGGGCGGCACCGCCGAGGGCGTACCCCTGACCATCACGTTGACGGTCGTGGACGCGGCCTCGGGCTGCGGCACTCCGAAGAAGGGTGCCGCCGTCTATCTGTGGCACTGCGACCGGGAAGGGAACTACTCCCTGTACTCCGAGGGGGTCACCGAGGAGAACTATCTGCGCGGCGTCCAGGAGACCGACGACATGGGCCGGGTCACCTTCACGAGCATCTTCCCGGCCTGTTACAGCGGTCGCTGGCCGCACATCCACTTCGAGGTCTACGCAAGCCTGGACGACGCCACGGCGGCCACCTCCATCACCAACACGTCGCAGCTCGCCCTCCCCAAGGACGTCTGCGACACGGTGTACGCGACGGACGGCTACAGCCGGAGTGTGTCCAACCTCGGTCAGCTCTCCATCGAAACGGACAACATCTTCAGCGACGGGTACGACCAGCAGCTGGCGACGGTGAAGGGCGGTGTGGACGAGGGATACACCGCCACGCTCACGATCGCGGTGTGAACCGTCACAGATGACCGGGGCGGGGTTGCGTCTTATTACTGACGGGTAGCATCATCGGAGCTACTTGTTGGTACGTGAACTAGCGCGAGGATCAAGTGCCTCGCCGATCTCTCTCTACGGAGCGCAGTCGCCATGGGGCACTACAAGTCGAATCTCCGCGACATCGAGTTCAACCTCTTCGAAGTACTGGGGCGCGACAAGCTGTACGGCACCGGCCCCTTCGAGGAGATGGACACCGAGACCGCGAAAAGCATCCTCGAGGAGCTGACCCGCCTCTCGGAGAACGAGCTGGCGGAGTCCTTCACGGACGCCGACCGCAACCCGCCGGTCTTCGACCCGGAGACCAACACCGCGCCGGTCCCCGCCTCCTTCAAGAAGAGCTACCAGGCCTTCATGGACTCCGAGTACTGGCGTCTCGGCCTGCCCGAGGAGATCGGCGGAACCACCGCGCCGCCGTCGCTGATCTGGTCGTACGCGGAGCTGATCCTCGGCGCCAACCCGGCCGTGTGGATGTACTCCTCCGGCCCGGCCTTCGCGGGCATCCTCTTCGACGAGGGCAACGAGACGCAGAAGCACATCGCGAAGATCGCCGTGGACAAGCAGTGGGGCTCCACCATGGTCCTCACCGAGCCGGACGCCGGCTCGGACGTGGGCGCCGGCCGCACCAAGGCCGTGCAGCAGGAGGACGGCTCCTGGCACATCGAGGGCGTGAAGCGCTTCATCACGTCCGGTGAGCACGACATGTCGGACAACATCCTCCACTACGTCCTGGCGCGTCCGGAGGGCGCGGGTCCGGGCACCAAGGGTCTCTCCCTCTTCCTCGTGCCCAAGTACCTCTTCGACTTCGAGACCGGCGAGCTGGGCGAGCGCAACGGCGTCTACGCCACCAACGTCGAGCACAAGATGGGCCTGAAGGCCTCCAACACCTGCGAGATGACCTTCGGCGACCAGCACCCCGCCAAGGGCTGGCTGATCGGTGACAAGCACGACGGCATCCGTCAGATGTTCCGGATCATCGAGTTCGCGCGGATGATGGTCGGCACGAAGGCCATCTCCACCCTCTCGACCGGCTACCTCAACGCGCTGGAGTACGCCAAGGAGCGCGTCCAGGGCTCCGACCTCGCGGCCTTCGGCGACAAGTCCGCGCCCAAGGTCACCATCACCCACCACCCCGACGTGCGCCGCGCGCTGATCACGCAGAAGGCGTACGCGGAGGGCATGCGCGCCCTCGTCCTCCACACCGCCTCGATCCAGGACGCGATCGCCGTCAAGGAGGCCAACGGCGAGGACTCCACGACCGAGCACGCGCTGAACGACCTGCTCCTGCCGATCGTGAAGGGCTACGGCTCCGAGAAGGGCTACGAGCAACTCGCGCAGTCGCTCCAGACCTTCGGCGGCTCCGGGTTCCTCCAGGAGTACCCGATCGAGCAGTACATCCGCGACGCCAAGATCGACACCCTGTACGAGGGCACCACCGCGATCCAGGGCCAGGACTTCTTCTTCCGAAAGATCGTCCGCAACCAGGGCGCCGCGCTGAACTCCCTCGCCGAGGACATCAAGAAGTTCCTCGAACTCGGCACCGGCGGTGAGGCCCTGGCGGGCGCCCGCGAGCACCTGGCCAAGGCCGCCGTCGAGCTGGAGGCCATCGTCGGCCTGATGCTGACCGACCTCGCGGCCACCGAGCAGGACGTCAAGAACATCTACAAGGTGGGCCTCAACACCACCCGCCTGCTGATGGCCTCCGGTGACGTCATCGTCGGCTACCTGCTGCTCAAGGGCGCCGCGATCGCCGCCGAGAAGCTGGAGACGGCCTCCCCGAAGGCTGTGTCTGTTAAAGACGTGTCCTTCTACACCGGCAAGATCGCGGCGGCGAAGTTCTTCGCGGCCAACGTCCTGCCGGGCGTCACACTGGCCCGCAAGATCGCGACCGGCGTCGAGCTGGACCTGATGGAGCTGGACGAGGCCGCGTTCTAGAAGGACGAGACCGCGTTCCAACTGACGCAGCGGCATCTCGGTCATCGCGCCCATCGGGGCCTTCCGGACCCGGTGAGCGACCGGCCCGCAGCGGCCGGCGTCCGCTTCGGCACGCTTGCACCGACCTCCACACCGTCCACACGAACGCCCGCTCCCTGATCACCGGGAGCGGGCGTTCGTACGTCGTTAAGGTGAACCCCATGAGCGCACCCTCCCGCTTCGACCGCGGCCACACCGACGACCTCATGTCCTTCCTGACGGCGAGCCCCTCGCCGTACCACGCCGTGGCGACCGCCGCCGAGCGGCTGGAGAAGGCAGGGTTCCGACAGGTCGCCGAGACGGACGCCTGGGACGGGACGAGCGGCGGGAAGTACGTGCTGCGCGGTGGCGCGATCGTGGCCTGGTACGTCCCCGAGGGCACCGCGCCGCACACCCCCTTCCGGATCATCGGCGCACACACCGACTCGCCCAACCTCCGCGTCAAGCCGCTCCCCGACACCGGTGCGCACGGCTGGCGCCAGGTCGCCGTGGAGATCTACGGCGGTCCGCTGCTCAACTCCTGGCTCGACCGCGACCTCGGCCTCTCCGGCCGCCTCACCCTGCGCGACGGCTCGACCCGCCTCATCGACATCGGCCGGCCGCTGCTGCGGGTGCCGCAACTCGCCATCCACCTCGACCGGGCCGTCAACACCGACGGCCTCAAGCTGGACAAGCAGCGGCACATCCAGCCCATCTGGGGCCTCGGCGGCGATGTCCGCGACGGCGACCTGATCGCCTTCCTGGAGGAGGAGTCCGGGCTGTCCGCGGGCGAGGTGACCGGCTGGGACCTGATGGTGCACTCCATCGAGCCCCCCGCCTACCTGGGCCGCGACGAGGAACTGCTGGCCGGCCCGCGCATGGACAACCTGCTCTCCGTGCACGCCGGTACGGCGGCCCTGGCGGCCGTCGCGACGAACGGCGCGACCCTGCCGTACATCCCGGTGCTCGCCGCCTTCGACCACGAGGAGAACGGCTCCCAGTCGGACACCGGTGCGGACGGACCGCTGCTCGGCACGGTCCTGGAGCGCTCGGTCTTCGCGCGCGGAGGGTCGTACGAGGACCGGGCGAGGGCCTTCGCGGGCACCGTCTGTCTGTCCTCGGACACCGGGCACGCGGTCCACCCCAACTACGCGGAGCGGCACGACCCGACGCACCACCCGCGCGTCAACGGCGGCCCGATCCTCAAGGTCAACGTCAACAACCGGTACGCCACGGACGGTTCGGGCCGGGCCGTCTTCGCCGCCGCCTGCGAGAAGGCCGGCGTGCCCTTCCAGTCCTTCGTCTCCAACAACTCCATGCCGTGCGGCACCACCATCGGCCCGATCACCGCGGCCCGGCACGGCATCCGCACCGTCGACATCGGCGTGGCCATCCTGTCGATGCACAGCGCACGGGAGTTGAGCGGCGCGGACGACCCGTATCTGCTGGCCAACGCGCTGGTGGCGTTCCTGGAGGGTTAGCGACGGGCCGCTAAAGATGTTCTCCCGCATGGGAGTTGCCCGCCGGGGTACCCGGTTTCGGTGACCGGAACGACCGGTACACCGAGCAGGGAGGCGACAGTCATGGGCCTCGGCGGGTGCATCATCCTCATCGCCGTGGGAGCCATCCTCACCTTCGCGACCGACTGGCAGATGCAGGGCGTCAACCTCGACATGGTCGGCGTCATCCTGATGATCGTCGGCCTGATCGGCGTGACGACCTTCAGCAGCATCGCCCGACGCCGCCGCGTGATGGTCCCCCCGGCATCGACCGTCGTGGAGACGGACCGCCACGACCACCGCCACCACCGCCAGGGATACGGCGACGGGTACGGGGTGTAGGTCCGTCAGGACGGCAGCGAGCCGACCGGGCCGCCCGGCACACGGGCGGGCCCGGCTCAGTCGGCAGATGCTCCACGAAGATGCCGACGAGCACCCGATGGTCGTACGTCGGGATCGGCAGGGAGAAGTGCACCCGGTCGCGGTCCCACAGGCGTTTGCCGTGCCATTCCCAGCGGTAGGTGGCGCCGTCGTGGTCGACGTTGCGCTGCTCCCACGCCTTGGCGTTCTTCTTGGTGTTCGGGCTCTCGGGGGAGATGTCCACATCGAGCGCCGAGAAGCGGCGGATGACCGAGCGACACCCCCGCCACCACCCTCTCGCCCACCCGCACCGCCCTCCGGACAACGTCGTCCCGCGCGGGGCCGCCGTACTCGACGCGATCCGCCGCACTCACGCGCGTGGGGCCCGCGTCCTCGGCTTCTGCACCGGCAGCTTCGCGCTCGCCGAGGCCGGACCGCTGGACGGGCGGCGGGCCACCGCGCACTGGTGGTGGGCGGACACCTTCCGGGAGCTGCACCCGAAGGTGCTGCTGGAACCGGACGTGCTGTTCGTCGACGAGGGCGACCTGCTGACGGCGGCAGGCAGCGCGGCCGCGCTGGACCTCGGCCTGCACCTCTGGCGCCGCGACCACGGTGCCGAGGCCGCCAACCACGTTTCCCGGCGACTGGTGTTCGCCGCGCACCGGGACGGCGGGCAGCGGCAGTTCGTGGAGCGGCCGGTGCCGGACGTGCCCCACGAGTCGCTCGGTCCGCTGCTCGCCTGGGCGCAGGAGCGGCTGGGGGGAGCCGCCGACCGTGGCCGACCTGGCGGCGCGGGCGGCCCTCTCCCCCGCCACGCTGCACCGGCGCTTCCGCGCACAGCTCGGGACGACCCCGCTGGCTTGGCTGACAGGGGAGAGGGTGGCGCTGGCGTGCCGGCTGATCGAACGCGGTGAGGAGCGGCTCGACGTGGTCGCCGCCCGCGCCGGGCTGGGGACGGCCGCGAACCTCCGCGCGCGCGTGCGGCGCGAGAGCGGGCTCAGCCCATCGGCCTATCGGCGGCGTTTCGGACCGCCCGCCGGGGAAGCGGTGAGGACATGAGATTCCTCGTGCGCGATCGCATCCTCGGCTTCGGTGACGACTACTGGATCGAGGACGACCACGGCAACAAGGTCTTCCTCGTCGACGGCAAGGCGATCCGGCTGCGGGACACCTTCGAGCTGAAGGACACCCGTGGGCGGGTTCTGATCGACATTCGCCAGAAGATGTTCGCGCTGCGCGACACGATGGTGATCGAGCGGGACGGCGAGCCCCTGGCCACCATCCGCCGCAAGCGGCTGTCCCTGCTGCGCAACCACTACCGCGTCTCCCTCGCGGACGGCCGCACCGTCCTGGACGTCAGCGGCAAGATCCTCGACCGGGAGTTCGCCGTCGACTACGACGGCGAGCTGCTGGCCGTCATCTCCCGGCGCCGGCTGAGCGTGCGGGAGACGTACGGCGTCGACGTCGTGCGGGACGATGCCGATCCGGCGCTGCTGATCGCGGTCGCGGTGTGCGTGATCCACCTGGCGGAGAAGGAACGGGAGGACTGAGAGGGCTGGGGGGACTGGGGACACTGGGGGACTGGGGAGGGCTGAGGAGACCAGGAAGGCCACAGGCCTCAGCGGCGGGGCGGCGCCAGTCCCAGGACCCGGTCCTTCAGGGCCGGGAACTGCTCCCTCGTCGTCGCCACCTTCGCCGGGTCGAACTCCACGGTGAGGATCTCCTCGCCCGGCCCGGCCTCGGCCAGCACCTCGCCCCACGGATCGACCACGATCGAGTGACCGGCCTGCGGAACTCCGGCGTGCGTCCCGGCCGTTCCACATGCGAGCACGAACGCCTGGTTCTCGACCGCCCGCGCCTGAGCCAGCAGCGTCCAGTGTGCCCGGCGGCGCTCCGGCCAGCCCGCGGGGACGACCAGGGTCTCGGCGCCGGCGTCGACGAGACCGCGGAAGAGTTCGGGGAAGCGGAGGTCGTAGCAGGTGGCCACACCCAGGGTTGTTTCGGGCAGCCGTACCGTCACCAGATCACGGCCCGCGCCCATCAGCACCGCCTCGCCCTTGTCGAAGCCGAAGCGGTGGATCTTGCGGTAGGCGCCGGCCCGCTCACCGGAGGGGGAGAAGACGAGCGAGGTGTTGTAGAGGGTCCCGTCGGGGTCGCGCTCGGGAATCGAGCCGGCGTGCAGCCACACGCCCGCGTCGCTCGCGGCCTTGGCCATCGCCTCGTGCGTCGGGCCGTCCAGCGGCTCGGCCTCGGCTGCGAACTCCTCGTAGGCGAAGGCCCCGGTCGTCCACAGTTCGGGCAGGACGACCAGGTCGGCGGCACCGGCTTGATCGCGTACGAGGGACGCGACCCGCTCCCGCCGCGATTCAACCGATTCGCCCTCATCTACGGCGATCTGGATCAGAGAGGCGCGCACACTACCACCGTCCTGGCATTCGAGCCGTTCACACGGGCCTACGATCGTCACACGAAAGCACTGCCGGGGTGCCTCACAGCAGCGTAGCTTGGGGGTCCCCCCAGCCTCGAGCGCAGGCGAGGACTGGGGGAGTTCCAAGACACCGCCGAGAGCCACCTCCCGCTGGCAAACCCGCCACCACCGCCCGAGTACCGACCGCCGAGGGGTCCCGTTCCGTGAGTCTGCATCCCACCCTCCAGTCCTACGCCGACGCCTGGACCCACTCCATCGAAGCGATATCCGAGCTGGTGCAGCCGCTTGTCGAGGGTGAGTGGAACAGGCGGACCCCGTGCCCCGGATGGTCGGTCCGCGACCTCGTCTCGCATGTCATCGGCCTGGACAGCGAGATGTACGGCGATCCGCGCCCGATCCACACCCTGCCGCGCGACCTCTTCCACGTCACCAACGACTTCCAGCGCTACATGGAGATGCAGGTCGACGTCCGCCGCCACCACACGGCGCCGGAGATGACCTCCGAACTGGAACTCTCGATCATCCGGCGCAACCGCCAGCTGCGGAACGAGACCCGTCAGCCGGACACCATGGTCCGCGGCCACCTCGGCACCGAGCTGACCCTGGAGCAGTCGATGCGCAACCACGCCTTCGCCGTGTGGGTGCACGAACAGGACCTCCGGACCGCCCTCGGCCGCCCCGGCAACCTCGACTCCCCCGGCGCGCACATCGCCCGTGACGTGCTGCTCGACGCGCTGCCTGCCGTCGTCGCCGAGAAGGCCGACGCACCGCGCAGCTCCGCGATCGTCTTCGACGTCCACGGGCCCATCGAGTTCCTGCGCACGATCCGCGTCGACATCCAGGGCCGCGGCACCCTGGAGACGGCCCCCGCGCTCGGTCCCGCCGCCGCCTTCGCCCTCGACTGGGAGACGTACGTCCGCCTGGCCTGCGGCCGGGTGACCCCGGAGGCGGTGGCGGACCGTGTGAAGGCGGAGGGTGAACCGGCACTGACGGCTGCGGTCCTGCGGAACTTCGCGGTGACCAAGTAGCGCCGGCGGCGGTCGCGACGGAACGGGCCCGCCGTGATGATCACGGCGGGCCCGTCGCGTGGCTGTACCGGCGTCAGCTGATCTTGGCGTAGCCGTAGTTGATGAGCTTCTTCACGTCGGCCGTGCGGTTCGCCGCGTCGGGAGCCGTGAGGACGGTGCCCACCACCGACTCGCCGTTGCGCGTGGCGGCGAAGATGAGGCAGTACTTGGCCTGGGTGCCGGAGCCGGTCTTGATGCCGAGCGTGCCGTTCCAGCCGAGCAGGGTGTTGGTGTTGGTCCACGTCGCCATCGTGCGCGTGGCGCCGGTCTTCGTGATCGTCCTCGCCGTGTAGGCCTTGGTCTTCACGACGGCCTTGAACGTGGAGCTCTTCATCACGTTGCGGCCGAGCTTCGTCAGGTCGCGCGGCGTCGAGTAGTTGGAGCCGTTGCTGAGGCCGTCGAACGAGTCGAAGTGCGTGTTCGTCATGCCCAGGCTCTTGGCCGTGGTGTTCATCTTGGCGATGAAGTTCTTGGTGCGGGCCGCGACGGTCGTGCCGGTGCCGAACTTGTCGGCGAGGACCATCGCCGCGTCACAGCCGGACGGCAGCATCATCCCGTAGAGCAGCTGACGGACGGTCACCTTGTCGCCGACGATCAGCCTGGCCGACGAGGGGTAACCCTCCCGGACCATGTAGTTGCTGACCTCCGACCTCACCGTGACCTTGGTGTCAAGGTTGAGGTTCGGCTGCGAGAGCACGACCTTCGCGGTCATGACCTTCGTGGTGGAGGCGGTGAGCCTCTTGTAGTCGGCGGACTTGCCGTACAGCGTCGCGCCGGTCGCGCTGTTCATCAGGAACGCGCCCTTGGCGGTGATCGTGGGCACCGCGACAGCCTGTGCCGGTGCCGCGAAAACCACTGCCGTGGAGAGCATCGCGCCGGCCGTCACGGCGACGGCGGCGGCTCTGCGTACACGGAGGCCCTTGGTGGCGGTTATCAACTGAAATACCCCGATTGCGTCGAATGTCCCTACGATGCGGCCGAGTTGAAAGGGCAAGACAGAAGGGGCCGCATGTGTGTGACACGTAAGTAGCACAGATGGTTGTGCGCCCGCTGCGACGGATTTTCGGCTCCACCCGTTCCAGCCCTCCGGCCCTCCAGCCCTCCGGCGGCCTCCGGTCGTACAAGTGTCACGGTCCGGCCGACCACATACTGGACCCGCCTCCCCTTGAGTACGTGTTGTATCTATCCTGTTCGCATGCCTCCCGCCTCTGCCGCGCCCGCCCCCGTCAAGCAGCCCCCCGCGGCCGACCGCGTCTACGCCCACGTCAAGCAGGGCGTCCTGGACCGTCGTTACGAAGGCGGGGTCCTCCTCACCGAGGGCGAGCTGGCCGAGGCCGTCGGAGTCTCCCGCACGCCGGTGCGTGAAGCGCTGCTGCGGTTGGAGGCCGAAGGGCTGATCAAGCTCTATCCGAAGAAGGGCGCCCTGGTCCTGCCGGTATCCGCGCAGGAGATCAAGGACGTCGTGGAGACCCGCCTGCTGGTCGAGGAGCACGCGGCACGCAAGGCCGTGCCCGCGCCCGCCGGGCTGATCCGGCGGCTCGAAGAACTCCTGGAGCAGCAGAAGGCGCAGGCCGCCGCCGGTGACCTGGCCGGCGCCGCCGTCACCGACCGCTGTTTCCACGCCGAGATCGTCCGCAGCGGCGGCAACGACATCCTGTCCCGGCTCTACGACCAACTGCGCGACCGTCAGCTGCGGATGGGTGTCGCCGTGATGCACTCCCACCCCGACCGGATCGCCAAGACCCTCGCCGAACACGAGGAGATACTCCAGGCCCTGCGCTCCGGTGACGCGGAGGCGGCCGTGGGGATCGTCCACCGGCACGTCGGCTGGTTCTCGCACCTCGCGCGAGGTGAGGTCCGATGAGCAACATCACCCGCCCGGGTGACCCTCCCGGCGGGCGGCGCGCGGCAGCCGTATGGGGGATCGGCGTCTCCGTGTACTTCGTCGCCGTCATCTTCCGTACGTCGCTGGGCGTGGCCGGCCTGGACGCCGCCGACCGCTTCCATGTGAACGCCTCGGCCCTGTCGACCTTCTCGATCCTCCAGCTGCTGGTCTACGCCGGCATGCAGATACCCGTGGGCCTGCTCGTCGACCGGCTCGGCACCAAGAAGGTGCTGGCCATCGGCGTCGTCCTGTTCACGGCCGGACAACTCGGCTTCGCCTTCTCCCCCACGTACGGCACCGCCCTCGCCTCACGCGCGCTGCTCGGCTGCGGGGACGCGATGACGTTCATCAGCGTGCTGCGGCTCGGCAGCCGCTGGTTCCCCGCCCGGCGCGGACCCCTCGTGGCGCAGCTCGCCGGCCTGGCCGGCATGGCGGGCAACCTCGTCTCCACCCTGCTCCTGGCCCGGCTGCTGCACGGCATCGGATGGACGTCGGCGTTCGCGGGCAGCGCGCTCGCCGGGGTCGTCGTCCTCGTCCTGCTCCTGCTGTTCCTGAAGGACCACCCCGAGGGCCACGAGCCCGAGCCGTTCCCGCACCAGGGCGCCACCTACGTACGGCGGCAGATCACCGCGTCCTGGCGGGAGCCGGGCACGCGGCTGGGGCTGTGGGTGCACTTCACCACGCAGTTCCCGGCGATGGTGTTCCTGCTGCTGTGGGGCATGCCGTTCCTCGTCGAGGCGCAGGGCCTCACCCGCGCCACCGCCGGCGAACTGCTGACCCTGGTCGTCCTGTCCAACATGGCCGTCGGACTCGTCTACGGCCAGGTCGTCGCCCGGCACCACGAGGCGCGGCTTCCGCTGGCGCTCGGCACCGTCGGGGCGACCGCGCTGCTGTGGGCGACCACACTGGCCTACCCCGGCGACCACGCGCCGATGTGGCTGCTCATCACACTGTGCGCCGTGCTGGGCGCCTGCGGACCGGCGTCGATGCTCGGCTTCGACTTCGCAAGGCCGGCGAATCCGCCCGAGCGGCAGGGCACCGCGTCCGGCATCACCAACATGGGCGGGTTCGTCGCCTCCATGACGACCCTCTTCGCGGTCGGCGTCCTGCTGGACGCGACCGACGACGACTACCGGATCGCCTTCTCCTCGGTGTTCGTGCTCCAGGCACTCGGGGTCAGCCAGATCCTGCGGTTGCGCTCGCGCGTGGCCCGCCGGGAGAAGGAGCGGCTGGTCGCGAGCCGGGTGTCGTCGGTGCACGTGCCCGCGTAGTGCTCGCATAGTGCTCGCCGCCCTGCCGACGGACCCGGTGGGGAAACCGCTGGGAGACCTGGCGGGAAGCTGGCGGGAAACTGGCGGGAGACCTGACGGGGAAACTCTGTTGTCGCCCGCCCGTTCACGATCTAGCGTCATCGCCAACGACGTGTAGCTCAGTAGCCAGAGCACCGGGCTCCAAACCCGGAGGACGCGGGGGCGGAACCCGCCACGTCGGCGCATCGGCGTGTAGCTCAGCAGGAGAGCACCGGGCTGTACACCCGGAGGGCACGGGGGCGGAACCCGTCACGCCGGCTTATGAACCACGACGCTGACCAGCAGCACCTCGTAGAGGCGAACCCGGGCTACGCGTCCGGCCAACTGGCCAAGGCGCTCACCACCGCCCGCACCCACCAGGACCCCGAGACCCGACGCCGAGCGCAGGACCGCGGCCGGCGCTGGCGTGACGTCCTGTCGGGCATGACCGGCGGACTGCTGACGATCGGTTCCCGCACGCCCGTCGCGGGCCTGCCCGCCTGGGTCACGCCCGAGGTCCTGCGCGGCGGCTTCGCCACCGGGCAGCCGGCCGCCGGCGGACCCCTGCTCGCCCACGAGACCGAGGCCGCCCGCCGGGCGGGCGTCCCGGAGAACCGGCGGGACCTGTTCGCGTACTGGCTGTCGGAGGAAGGCCTCGGCCTGCTCCACGACCTGCTCGACACCGGACGGTACGAGGTGACCGTGCCCGAGGAGGCCGCCCTGCTCACCGTGGCGTGGCTGGCGCGGGCCGGGGAGACGGACGCGGCCCTCGAACTCGTCGAGGAACTCGCCCCGTTCGCCGACCGCCTGCGGTTCGCACCGCGGCCGTCCGGCCTCCCGGCACCCGACCCCGGCGCCGTGCACCGCCGTACCGTCGGCGACGCCGTCGACACGCTCGTGCGGCGCACGCCCAGCCGGGCCGTGGAGACGCAGCGCGAGGCGCTGACCGTCTGGCAGCCGTTCGGGGACGAACTGCTCGCGCTCTGGCTGGAGACGGGCGACGCGGACGGGCTCGTCCTGGCCCGCACCCCCGGCCCCGACTGGCGCGAGCGTGGCGCCGCACTGCTGCGCCGCTACGCCGACCTGGCGAGCCGGCACACGTACTGCACCAAGCACCTCCAGCCCAAGCAGAACCTGGCGATCCTGCGCGGCGCACTGGAGGAGACCGTCGGCGGGCGGGAGCTGGACGCGCGCCGGTCCGGGCTGCTGCGGCACGCCGTCACCTCCATGGTGCGGCGGCGCGGGCTGCCCGGCTCCGCGCGGCTGACGGCGCTGCGCCGGGAGCAGGCCGTCCAGGCGGCGCTGCCCTCGCACCACGCGCTCGCCCAGCTGGTGCTGCGCCGGCTGGCCGGGCTGCCGCAGGAGGTGGGGGTCGCGGAGGTCGCGCCGCTCCTGGTTCCGGTGAGCGAGGACGAGGCCCGGGACACGGGGCTGCCCGCGGGGGCCGCCGTCCCGGCCGCCCTGCGGCGGCCCGTCGAGGTCGCACTGAGCGCGCCCGTCGGCACGCTCGTGGAGCGCGGTCTCGTGCCGTCCGCGGAGGTGCTGGCCGAGCTGGTCCCGCAGCTCGTCGCCGTGACCACCGCACAGGCCTACCCGGACGAGGCCCTGCGGACGCTGGCCGCCGCCGGCTACCGCGCCTTCCGCAACCGCCGTTCGCTGCTGCTGCTCAACCTCGAACGACAGGTGCGGGCGGAGGAGTTGCCCTGGGTGAAGGCGGTGGCCGGGCAGCGCTCCGCCGCCGAGGCGGGCGAGGAGCCCGCGCGCGCCCTGCGGCAGCTGGGCGAGCTGGCCGTGCAGGCGTTCCCGGCGACCGTCCTGCCCAACCCGCTGGTCCGTGAACTGTCCGTGCTGGCCCGCGAGGCGGAGCTGGGCGCTCCCCTGGTGGAGGAGCTGGCCGCGGACATCTTCATGGGCACGTTCACCCCGAAGTTCCTCGCCGCCGCCCGCGTCGCGGCGGAACTCCTGGGCGGAGGTTCGCTGTACGAGCGCTACTACGCCATCGACTACCGCGCGATCCGCACGATGGCGATCATCGAGGCCGCCGAGGCCCAGACAGGGCGGAACCGGCCGCGCACCTCCCCCGGGTTCGCGGAACTGTGCGCGAAGCGGGCCGCGGGCTCCTCGCCCGGCCTCCGGTACTTCGGCTCCACGGCCGTGAACGGCACGGTGATCGAGCAGGCGCAGATCCTCACCACGCACAATCTCGCCACGCTGGTCCACCGGGTCGGCATCGCCCCGGCCACCGGTTGGGAGGACCTGGCGCGGCGCAGTTTCGACACGGTGTGCCGGCTGACCGCGCGGGTCCACGGCAACCCGCGCCCCCTGACCACGATCAAGGACGCCGCCTACGCCTGGCGCCAGATGCTGTTCCACCTGTCCCTCTGCACCGGGGAGGAGCAGGCCCGCACCCTGAGCTGGGTGACGGAGGAGGCCGGGCGCCAGCCCGGTCATGTCACGGGCCGCCTGGCCCCGGCGCTCACGGGTCTGCGCCAGGTCGCGGAGGGCGGCTCGGCGGACACGGGAGCGGGCCGACGGCTGCTGGGGTGGAGCACCGAGTGGCACTGGATGCGCGAGCCGGGGAGCGCCGGGGGGCGGTGAGAGTGTCCCGCCCTCACCCAGCCTCCGTCCCGGCCTCGGCCTTCGCCTCCATCTCCGTCTTCGGGTGAGGCCGCGTACCTGTCACCGGGTACGCGGCCTCCCCGGACGGGGTGGCAAATCAGCCCCAGGTGATCAATCTCTTCGGCTGCTCCAGGACGGCCGCCACGTCGGCGAGCACCTTGGAGCCCAGTTCGCCGTCGACCAGGCGGTGGTCGAAGCTCAGTGCCAGGGTGGTCACCTGACGGGGCTTCACCTTGCCCTTGTGGACCCACGGCTGGAGCTTGATCGCGCCGACCGCGAGGATCGCGGACTCGCCGGGGTTGAGGATCGGCGTGCCGGTGTCGACACCGAAGACGCCGACGTTGGTGATGGTGACCGTGCCGCCCTGCATGGCCGCCGGGGACGTCTTGCCCTCGCGCGCCGTCGCCACCAGTTCGCCGAGTGCCTCGGCCAGCTGGGGCAGCGTCTTGTCGTGGGCGTCCTTGAGGTTCGGCACGATCAGCCCGCGCGGGGTCGCTGCCGCGATGCCCAGGTTGACGTAATGCTTGCGCACGATCTCCTGGTTGGCCTCGTCCCAGGACGCGTTGACGTCCGGGTTGCGCTTGATGGCGACCAGCAGGGCCTTGGCGATCAGCAGGAGCGGATTGACCCGCAGCCCCTGCATGTCCTTGTCGCCCTTCAGCTCCTCGACGAGCTTCATCGTGCGCGTGACGTCGACCGTCACGAACTCGGTGACATGCGGCGCCGTGAACGCCGAACCCACCATCGCCTGCGCCGTCGCCTTGCGCACCCCCTTGACCGGGATACGCGTCTCACGGCCCGAGTCGTACGAGGCCGCCGGGGCCAAAGCCGCGCTCGTGACCGGCGCGGTGCTGACCGGCGCGGTCGCCGCCGGCGTGGGCTGCGGTGCCGTCGGCGGGGCCGGAGCCTGCGCCGGGGCGGCCGCCGCCGCGTGGACATCCTCGCGCGTGATGATGCCGTCCGGGCCGGAGGGGACCACCGAGGCGAGGTCCACGCCCAGGTCCTTGGCCAGTTTGCGTACCGGCGGCTTGGCCAGCGGACGCGGCCGGTCGGCGGCCGTGGCCGGGGCGGAGACAGGGGCCGACGGGGCGGGGGCCGCCTCGGGGACCGTCCCGTGTCCGTTCAGCTCCGCCTGTACGGCCGCGGAGACCGGCGCGGACTCCTGGGCCGGGATCTCGGCGGACTTGCGCGGGCGGCGCTTGGTCGAGGAGGTGGCCACGCCGTAGCCGACGAGAACCGGCTGGCGGCCGGACCCCTGCGCCTTCGGCTCCTCGGGCTCCTCCTCCACAGCGGGTGCGGGCTCGGGGGCGGCGGCCGGGGCCGACCCGCCCGACACGTCCACCGCGATGATCGACATGCCCACGTCGACCGTGGTGCCCTCGGGGAACCGCAGCTCGCGCACCACACCGTCGTAGGGGATGGGCAGTTCGACGGCGGCCTTGGCCGTCTCGACCTCGCACACCACCTGGCCGTCGGTCACCGTGTCACCCGGCTGGACATACCACTTGAGGATCTCGGCCTCGGTGAGTCCCTCGCCCACGTCGGGCATCTTGAACTCGCGTACGGACGCTTCCGTCATCGTCGTCACGACCCTCTCCTCAGTACGCCAGGGCGCGGTCGACGGTGTCGAGTACCCGGTCCAGGCCCGGCAGGTACTCGTCTTCCAGACGGGCCGGCGGGTACGGGGCGTGGTAGCCGCCGACCCGGAGCACCGGGGCCTCCAGGTGGTAGAAGCAGCGCTCCGTGATCCGGGCGGCGATCTCCGCTCCCGAACCGAAGAACACCGGCGCCTCGTGGACGACGACCAGACGGCGGGTCTTCTCCACGGACGCCTGGATGGAGTCGAAGTCGAGCGGGGAGACCGACCGCAGGTCGAGGATCTCCAGGTTCTTGCCCTCCTCGGCGGCCGCGGCGGCGGCCTCCTGGCAGAGCTTCACCATCGGACCGTAGGCGACGAGGGTCAGGTCGGTGCCCTCGCGGACGACCCGGGCCTTGTGCAAGGGGCCGGGGATCGCCTCCGGGTCGACCTCGCCCTTGTCCCAGTAGCGCCGCTTCGGCTCGAAGAAGATCACCGGGTCGTCGCTCTGGATGGCCTGCTGCATCATCCAGTAGGCGTCGCCCGCGTTCGACGGGGAGACCACCTTCAGGCCCGCCACGTGCGCGAAGAGCGACTCGGGGGACTCCGAGTGGTGCTCCACGGCACCGATGCCACCGCCGTAGGGGATGCGGATGACGACCGGCATCTTGATCTTGCCGAGCGCACGCGCGTGCATCTTCGCGAGCTGGGTGACGATCTGGTCGTAGGCCGGGAAGACGAAGCCGTCGAACTGGATCTCCACCACCGGGCGGTAACCGCGCAGGGCCAGGCCGATGGCCGTGCCCACGATGCCCGACTCCGCGAGCGGGGTGTCGATGACGCGTGACTCGCCGAAGTCCTTCTGGAGGCCGTCCGTCACCCGGAACACGCCGCCCAGCTTGCCCACGTCCTCGCCCATGACGAGGACCTTGGGATCCGACTCCAGGGCCTTGCGCAGCGACTCGTTGATCGCCTTGGCGAGGGCCATCTTCTCCGCCATCTCAGTTACCCCCCTCGGGAGCGTCCGCGAACGACGCCTGGTAGGCGGCGAACTGGGCTCGCTCCTCGTCGACGAGCGCATGCCCGTCCGCGTACACGTTCTCGAAGATGGCGAAATGGTCCGGGTCCGGCATGGAACGGACCGCTTCGCGCACTCGCCTTCCCAACGCCTCGCTCTCGGCCTCGAGTTCCGCGAAGAATCCCTCGTCCGTGTGGTTTGACGCCTCCAGGAACCGGCGCAGGCGCAGGATCGGGTCCTTCGCCTCCCAGGCCGCCCGCTCGTCGTCGTGGCGGTAGCGGGTCGGGTCGTCGGAGGTCGTGTGGGCACCCATGCGGTACGTGTACGCCTCGACGAGGGTCGGCCCCTCGCCCCTGCGGGCCCGCTCCAGCGCCCACTTGGTGACCGCGAGGCAGCCGAGGACGTCGTTGCCGTCGACGCGGACGCCCGGGAAGCCGTAGCCCTGGGCGCGCTGGTAGAGCGGCACACGGGTCTGCTTCTCGGTCGGCTCGGAGATCGCCCACTGGTTGTTCTGGCAGAAGAACACCACCGGCGCGTTGTAGACCGCGGAGAAGGTGAACGACTCGGCCACGTCGCCCTGGCTGGAGGCGCCGTCGCCGAAGTAGGCGATGACCGCCGAGTCCGCGCCGTCCTTGGCCACGCCCATGGCGTAGCCCGTCGCGTGCAGCGTCTGGGAGCCGATGACGATCGTGTAGAGGTGGAAGTTGTTGCTGTTGGGGTCCCAGCCCCCGTTGTTCACCCCGCGGAACATGCCCAGCAGGTTCGCCGGGTCGACACCGCGGCACCAGGCCACGCCGTGCTCGCGGTAGGTCGGGAAGACGTAGTCGTCGTCGCGCAGGGCCCGGCCGGAACCGATCTGGGCGGCCTCCTGGCCGAGCAGCGAGGCCCACAGGCCCAGCTCGCCCTGGCGCTGGAGGGAGGTGGCCTCGGCGTCGAAACGGCGGGTGAGCACCATGTCGCGGTAGAGACCGCGCAGCTCGTCGGGCGTGACATCGGCGACGTACGGGTCGTACTCGGCGTTCTTCACGCGCTTGCCCTCGGGCGTCAGCAGCTGCACGAGCTGGGGCTCGGCGGTGCCCTTCCCGGCGGCGGCGCGGGGGGTGCGGGGGGCGCGCTTGGCGCCGGTGGCCTTGGTCTCCGTGCCGGTGGCCTCGGCCGCCGTCTCGGTGCCGGTGCCGGTGGCGCCGGCCTTGCCTCCGGCGCTGCGTCGCGGCTTGCGCGCGGCAGTGCTCTCCACGGTCACGTGTGCTCCTCCGTCGGTCCGGCCCCCGGGGTTGCCGGGTGGCTGGGGGTCCCCCCGACTCGTTTCAGAGCCTGGGGGAGCGGCTCACCTGTTCCGAAAACCCGTGCACGGGGTGGGTGCCCTCGGCCGGAACAGGCGTGACAGGTGCCCCGGCGAGCGCCCTGCAAGCCTCACGTTACCCAGTGCGCCACATTTCTGTGAAACACCACCTGACCTGCGTTTTTGCTTGGATTTCCAAGTAAATCGGCAAAGTCGGGAAGCGGCCAGGTCACAGCCTTGCAGGAGGCCGGAGCAGGGGCACGTTATCCCGCGTACCCGCGCCACGGGAAGAGTTCCCGCCCGGGAGTGCCTCCGAGCCCGCCGCACCTGACCGTCCGCAGGGCGCACGACGCCCCCCGGACCACTTCGCAGCCTAGGCGCACCCCAAGCCGACCACCCGAGACCACTTATGACATTCGGTGACGTTCTGTGACAATGCCCAGTTCACAGCCTCGCCGCGTGCCCTACCATCGGCGCGTGCCGCGCTCCTGTGTACCACCCCTCATCAATCACGCGCCCCCTTTGGGCGCCCTGCTCCGGCGCTACGCCGCCGGGTCCGCGCTCGCCTGCGAGCCCGTCGACCAGGGGCTGCTGAACCGCGGCTACCGGCTGCGCACGACTCGTGGCCGCTACTTCCTCAAGCACCACTTCGACCCCGACACCGCCGACCCGGTCTCCATCGTCCGCCAGCACCGGGCCACGCAACGCCTCGCCGACCTGGGGGTCCCGGTGGCGCCCCCACTGCCCGGCCGCGACGGACGCACGGTCGCCGTCGTCGGCGGCCACGCCTACGCGCTGCACCCGTGGGTCGACGGCAGGCACCGTCACGGGGCCCAGCTGACTGCCGGCGCGTGCGGCCGCCTGGGGGCGCTGCTGGGGGTGGTCCACGCGAGCCTGGAGCGCGTGATGCCCGCCCACGCGCGGGCGCGCGCCACCCCCGCCGAG
>NZ_JARGEF010000064.1:0-35312 GCF_033794725.1 Streptomyces sp. ID05-39B
AGCAGGCCCAGGCCCCGTTGCACGTGGCGCCCACCGCCGCGGCCACGCATGTGCCGCCGACGCCCTCGTTCGGTCCGGCCGTCCCGCTTTCCCACCCGCAGGCCCCCTACCAGCCGTCGTACGGCCCGGCGACCGTGCCGCAGCCGCCCTTCCCTCATCAGCAGCACGCCCATCCGCAGCCCGCCGCCTGGCGTCCGCTGCCGCTGCCGCTGCCGCCGAAGAAGAACCAGGCCGGCAAATGGATCGGGATCTCCATCGCGGCCGTGGTGGGCCTGTCCTGGCTCGGCGGCTGTGCGTCCTTCATCAAGGAACTCGGTGACTCCTCGGACGCCTCGGCGACGAGTGGCGGCACCAGCGGCGGCACCAGCGGCGGCACGGACACTTCGGGGAGTGCGCGCCCGCAGCCCGATCCCACCCCGGTCACCTACCGGGGCATCAACATCCCCGAGAACTACTCCGTGCGGTTCGCGGACTCCCCGCCCAAGCCCGTCGAGGCCCCCAACGGCAGCAGCCCCCGCTACAAGTCGGACAGCGACCTCTACTACTACGACGCGGGCGGCTCGAGCAGCAACCCCCTGCTGGGCAGCAGTGGCGAGCAGGTCGTGCTGCTGAACAACGCCCAGAAGGGCTCGCTGGCCACCTGCCGCGCGGAGACCCGGTACACCAAGGAGATCGCGCTCTCCCAGGTCTCCGAGGGGTCGCAGATGTGCGTGCACAGTTCCTTCGGCCACATCGCCCTGGTCACCTTCAGGGGCAGCGCCCCGGAGAACGACCCCAGCGACTACGTCACGGTGGACGTCACGGTGTGGCGCAACGCGGAGGACCCCAGCTCCGAGGGGTAGGCCCGCTCAGGCGGACATCTCCCAGACCAGCACCTCCGCCGGACCCGCCCCCGCCACCAGTTCCAGGTCCTTCTCGTCGGCGGCGCGCACCGCGTCCCCCGGTCCCAGCTCGTGCGGGCCGAGCCGGACGGTGCCGCCGACGACATGGACGTAGACCCGCGGAGCGTTTGGCACCGCCGTCCGCTCCCCCGCCGCCAGCCGCCGAACGTGCAGCATCGCGCCGGCCTCCGGGACGGCGTACGGCGTGCGGTCGGCGATGCCGCGGACCAGGTCGTAGACGGGCTCGCCGCCCGGCTCCAGCGGGGCCAGCCACATCTGCACGAAGGTCAGCGGTGCGCCGCCGTCGTTGCGTTCGACGTGCCGCACCCCGGCCGCCGAGCTGAGCCGCTGGACGTCGCCGGGGCGTACCCGCCTCTCGTGGCCGTGGGAGTCGCGGTGGGTCAGCTCGCCCTCGACGACCCAGGTGACGATCTCGGTGTGGCTGTGGGGGTGCTCGTCGAAGCCTGCGCCGGGGGCGAGGCGCTCCTCGTTGCAGGCGATCAGGGCGCCGAAGCGGAGGTTGCCGGGGTCGTAGTGGGGGCCGAAGGAGAAGGCGTGCCGGGTCTCGATGCCGGCCGCCGGGTCGCCGCCGGGGTAGCGCTCGTCGGAGCGGCGTAGGTCCATCACGGCGACCACGGTAGACCTGTCGGCGGGCGGGCCGTGTCCTCGCCCGTGACCCGCCCACGCATGCTCGCGTCCCGATAAGGCAGTCTTGTCCACGTGCCCGAACCCGAAGTCCGCAACGCCCGAGCCGCGGCACGCGCCGCCCACGCCCACACCGCGACCCTGAAGCGGCTGGAGAAATCCTCCGGGAGTCTCGCCGCCCAGGCCATCACGCGCATGGATGAGACGCTGCCGTGGTACCGGGCCATGCCCCCGGAGAACCGTTCCTGGATCGGTCTGGTGGCCCAGGCGGGCATCGCCGCGTTCACGGAGTGGTTCCGCCGTCCCGACGCCCCGCAGGCCATCTCCACCGACGTGTTCGGGACGGCGCCGCGCGAGCTGACCCGGGCCATCACCCTGCGGCAGACCGTCGAGATGGTCCGCACCACGATCGAGGTGATGGAGAGCGCGATCGACGAGGTCGCGGCCCCCGGCGACGAGAACGTGCTGCGCGAGGCGCTCCTGGTGTACGCCCGTGAGATCGCCTTCGCCACCGCCCAGGTGTACGCCCAGGCCGCCGAGGCACGCGGTGCCTGGGACGCCCGGCTGGAGTCGCTCGTCGTGAACGCCGTGCTCAGCGGGGAGGCCGACGAGGGCGCCGTCAGCCGGGCCGCCGCTCTCGGCTGGAGCGCGCCCGAACATGTGTGCGTGGTCCTCGGGACCGCGCCGGACGGGGACTCCGAGCTGACGGTGGAGGCGATCCGGCGGGCCTCGCGACACGCCAAGCTCCAGGTGCTCACCGGGGTGCTCGGCTCGCGGCTCGTCGTCATCGCGGGCGGCAGCGACGATCCGATGGCCGTCGCCAAGTCCCTGATCGGGCCGTTCGCCGCCGGGCCGGTCGTCGCGGGTCCCGTGGTGCCCGACCTGCTCGCCGCGACCCGCTCCGCGCAGGCCGCCGCCGCCGGACTCAAGGCGTGTTCCGCGTGGCAGGACGCGCCGAGGCCGGTGCTGGCGGACGACCTGCTGCCGGAGCGCGCGATAGCCGGGGATCCCGGCGCGCGCGAGCAGCTGGTGGAGGAGATCTACAGACCGCTGGAGGAGGCGGGCTCCGCGCTGCTGGAGACCCTCGCCGTCTATCTGGAGCAGGCGTCCAGCCTTGAGGGTGCCGCGAGGATGCTGTTCGTCCATCCCAACACCGTGCGCTACCGGCTTCGACGTGTGACTGACGTCACCGGCTGGTCGCCGTCGGATGTACGCTCTGCGTTCACCTTGCGCATCGCGCTGATCCTGGGACGTCTCGTCGACGGGGACCCCCAGAGCTAGCGTTTTGTCGGAGGCCCACAAAACCCCCTGCCGTTCTTCGTCCCTGTCCCCACGGGCGGCCGTGCCCGTACCCAAGAGAGAGTGTGAGAGTGCTCGTACTCGTCGCTCCCGGCCAGGGCGCACAGACGCCCGGCTTCCTGACCCCCTGGCTCGAACTGCCCGGCGCCGCCGCCCGTGTCGCCGCGTGGTCGGACGCCATCGGACTGGACCTCGCCCACTACGGCACCCAGGCCGACGCGGACCAGATCCGCGACACCGCCGTGGCGCAGCCGCTGCTGGTCGCGGCCGGAATCCTGTCGGCCTCGGCACTGGGCGACCTCGCGGACCTCGCGCCCGGCGCGGTCGCCGGTCACAGCGTCGGCGAGATCACCGCCGCCACCTTCGCGGGTGTCCTCGACGACACCGCCGCGCTGACCCTGGTCCGCAAGCGGGGCCTGGCCATGGCCGAGGCCGCCGCGATCACCGAGACCGGCATGTCGGCACTGCTCGGCGGTGACCCCGAGGTCTCCGTGGCGCACCTGGAGAAGCTGGGCCTGACCCCGGCGAACGTCAACGGCGCCGGTCAGATCGTCGCCGCGGGCACGCTGGAGCAGCTGGCCCTGCTGAACGAGGACAAGCCGGAGGGCGTCCGCAAGGTCGTGCCGCTGAAGGTCGCCGGCGCGTTCCACACGCTCCACATGGCCCCCGCGGTCGAGACCCTGGCCGCTGCCGCCAAGGAGCTGTCCCCAGCCGACCCGAAGATCACCTACGTCTCCAACAGGGACGGTCAGGCCGTGGCCACCGGCGCGGAGGTCCTGGACCGCCTGGTCGGCCAGGTCGCCAACCCGGTCCGCTGGGACCTGTGCATGGAGACCTTCCGGCAGCTCGGCGTGACGGCGCTGATCGAGGTGTGCCCCGGCGGTACGCTCACCGGTCTCGCCAAGCGCGCCCTGCCCGGCGTGAAGACGCTGGCGCTGAAGACCCCCGACGATCTCGACGCGGCCCGCGAGGTCATCGCCGAGCACAGTGCCTGACAAGGAGCCGACGAGCATGTCGAAGATCAAGCCCAGCAAGGGCGCCCCGTACGCGCGCATCCTCGGCGTGGGCGGCTACCGGCCCACCCGGGTGGTGCCCAACGAGGTGATCCTCGAGACGATCGACTCCTCCGACGAGTGGATCCGCTCGCGCTCCGGCATCGAGACCCGGCACTGGGCGAACGACGAGGAGACCGTCGCCGCCATGTCGGTCGAGGCGTCCGGCAAGGCGATCGCCGACGCCGGGATCACCCCCCAGCAGATCGGCGCCGTGGTCGTCTCGACCGTGTCGCACTTCAAGCAGACCCCGGCCGTGGCCACCGAGATCGCCGACAAGCTCGGCACGAACAAGGCCGCCGCCTTCGACATCTCGGCCGGCTGCGCGGGCTTCGGCTACGGCCTGACCCTCGCCAAGGGCATGATCGTCGAGGGTTCCGCCGAGTACGTCCTGGTCATCGGCGTGGAGCGGCTGTCCGACCTGACCGACCTGGAGGACCGGGCCACCGCCTTCCTGTTCGGCGACGGCGCGGGCGCGGTCGTGGTCGGCCCCTCGAAGGAGCCGGCGATCGGCCCGACGGTCTGGGGCTCCGAGGGCGACAAGTCGGAGACCATCAAGCAGACCGTGCCGTGGACGGACTACCGCGACGGCGAGGTCGCGAAGTTCCCGGCGATCACCCAGGAGGGCCAGGCGGTGTTCCGCTGGGCCGTGTTCGAGATGGCGAAGGTCGCCAAGGAGGCCCTGGACGCCGCCGGCCTCACCTCCGCCGAACTGGACGTCTTCATCCCGCACCAGGCCAACGAGCGGATCATCGACTCGATGGTGAAGACCCTCAAGCTGCCGGAATCCGTCACGGTCGCACGTGACGTACGGACCACCGGAAACACCTCGGCCGCCTCGATCCCGCTCGCCATGGAACGGCTTCTGGCGACCGGCGAGGCCAAGAGCGGCGACACCGCGCTCGTCATCGGATTCGGGGCGGGTCTCGTGTACGCCGCCACGGTCGTTACCCTCCCCTAGGCACTCCGTGCCGGATCATGCGGTCCGGGACGGAAGACACCCAATGCCACACCCTCTGGAACACAAAGAAGGAGCGCCGACATGGCCGCCACTCAGGAAGAGATCGTCGCCGGTCTCGCGGAGATCGTGAACGAGATCGCCGGCATCCCGGTCGAGGACGTCAAGCTGGACAAGTCCTTCACCGACGACCTGGACGTCGACTCGCTGTCCATGGTCGAGGTCGTCGTCGCTGCCGAAGAGCGCTTCGACGTCAAGATCCCCGACGACGACGTCAAGGACCTCAAGACGGTCGGCGACGCGACGAACTACATCCTCAAGAACCAGGGCTGAGCCACTGCTGGGGCCGGATGATCCGGCCTGTCCCGCCACCCGGCGGTGGCGCCGCTGAATCCCGATCGTTGGAGAAAGAATTCCCGTGAGCCCGACCAATCGCACCGTGGTCGTCACCGGTATCGGCGCAACCACACCGCTGGGTGGCGACGCAGCCTCTACCTGGGAGGGCCTGGTCGCCGGCAAGTCCGGTGTCAAGCCCCTGGAGCAGGACTGGGCGGCCGAGCAGGCCGTCCGTATCGCCGCGCAGATCGCCGTGGAGCCCTCCGAGGTCATCCCGCGTCCGCAGGCCCGCAAGCTGGACCGTTCGGCGCAGTTCGCGCTGATCGCGGCTCAGGAGGCCTGGAAGGACGCCGGGTTCGAGGCCAGGGCCGGTGACGACGCGTCCGTCGACCCGGACCGGCTCGGCGCGGTCATCGCCTCCGGCATCGGCGGCGTGACGACCCTGCTGGACCAGTACGACGTGCTCAAGGAGAAGGGCGTCCGCCGCGTCTCCCCGCACACCGTGCCCATGCTGATGCCGAACAGCCCGTCCGCCAACGTGGGTCTGCTCGTGGGCGCCCGCGCGGGCGTGCACACGCCGGTCTCGGCGTGCGCGTCGGGTGCCGAGGCCATCGGCTACGCCATCGAGATGATCCGCACCGGCCGCGCCGACGTCGTCGTCGCCGGAGGCACGGAGGCGGCGATCCACCCGCTGCCCATCGCCGCGTTCGGCAACATGATGGCGATGTCCAAGAACAACGACGACCCGCAGGGCGCCTCGCGTCCCTACGACACCGGGCGCGACGGCTTCGTGCTCGGCGAGGGTGCCGGTGTGATCGTCCTGGAGTCCGCCGAGCACGCCGCCGCGCGCGGGGCGCGGGTGTACGCCGAGGCGGTCGGCCAGGGCATCTCCGCCGACGCCCACGACATCGTGCAGCCGGAACCGGAGGGCCGCGGCATCGCGCACGCCCTGCAGAACCTGATGGACCGCACCGACCTGGACCCGGCGGAGATCGTGCACGTCAACGCGCACGCGACGTCGACGCCGGCCGGTGACGTGGCCGAACTGAAGGCACTGCGCAAGGTGTTCGGCGACGACACCGACCACATGGCGGTCTCGGCGACGAAGTCGATGACCGGTCACCTGCTCGGCGGCGCGGGCGGTGTCGAGTCGGTGGCGACGGTCCTCGCGCTGTACCACCGGGTGGCTCCGCCGACCATCAACGTCGAGAACCTCGACCCCGAGGCCGAGGCGAACGCGGACATCGTCCGCGGCGAGGCGCGCAAGCTGCCCGTCGAGGGCCGTATCGCCGCGCTGAACGACTCGTTCGGGTTCGGCGGGCACAACGTGGTGCTGGCGTTCCGGACGGTCTGAGAACCGCTCGTACGTGCGTGAAGGGGCCCCACCTGGAGGTGGGGCCCCTTCGCGTTCGGTCTCGCGGCGTTACGGTCCCGCGTGTCACACCACCTGGTGCAGCCACCTCACGGGGGCGCCCTCACCGGCGTAGCGGAACGGCTCCAGTTCGTCGTCCCAGGGCTTGCCCAGGAGTTTGGCGATCTCCGCCTCCAGGTCCGTCTCACCGCGCTGGGAACGGGTCAGGGCGGCGCGCAGCCGGTCCTCGGGGATGAGGATGTCGCCGTGGATGCCGGTGACGGCGTGGAAGATGCCGAGTTCGGGGGTGCAGCTGTAGCGCTCGCCCTCGGCGGTGGCGCAGGGCTCGGCGGTGACCTCGAAGCGCAGCAGGTGCCAGCCGCGCAGCGCGGAGGCGAGTTGGGAGGCGGTGCCGGCCTCGCCCCGCCAGGAGAACTCCGAGCGCCAGGTGCCGGGCGCGGCGGGCTGCCGGATCCAGTCGAGGCTGACGCGTGTGCCGAGCACCCCGGCGACGGCCCACTCGACGTGCGGGCACAGCGCGCGCGGCGCGGAGTGCACGTACAGAACTCCACGTGTCGTCACCGGGACCTCCGGGCAGAGCGGGACAGTCTTGCAGGCTGGCATGGCTGCTGTGGCGGGCAGCCACGCTGATGGCGAGGCTACCGTGCGGCGGCGCAAGGAGTGTGACGTACCGTCGGTCCGAGGCCGCGGAACGGCCCCCATTCACCCGGCAGGACGCCTGTACCGGCGTGATCGTTGCTTCCTGTCGGGTTCGGGAACTCCCGGACGTTGTCATGGGTGGGCCGGCGAATCGTCCGGCCGGGGACCGGCCGGCGAGCGGGACGACCGAGGGGACACCAGGGGATGCCTAAGTTGAGCCACCGCTCGCGGGCCGTGGCCGCGGTGACGGCCGCGGTCGTCCTGGGCACGGCGGGCTGCGATGTGCTGGGCGGTGGCGGGCCGGGCGAGTCGGACGCCCGGGAGCGGCAGCCGAAGCCGTCGGCGTCACCGGCCCCGGTGTGGGACAGCAGCCCGGCCTCGCTGGCCGCGGTGGGCGACTCCATCACGCGCGGCTTCGACGCCTGCTCGGTGCTGTCGGACTGTCCCGAGGTGTCCTGGGCGACGGGTGACAGCGGCGAGGTGAACAGTCTGGCCGTACGGCTGCTGGGGGTGGCGAAGGCGGCCACGCACAGCTGGAACTACGCGGCGTCGGGGGCGCGGATGGCGGATCTGCCGGCGCAGATGGCGCGGGCGGCGGCGAAGAAGCCCGCGCTGGTCACGGTGATGGCGGGGGCCAACGACGCCTGCCGGGCATCGGCGCAGGCGATGACGACGGTCGCCGACTTCCGGTCCGGGTTCGAGGAGTCGCTGCGCACCCTGCGCCGAAGCGCGCCCGCGGCGCAGGTGTACGTCGCGAGCGTGCCGAACCTCAAGCGGCTGTGGTCGCAGGGGCGGACGAACGTGCTGGGCAAGCAGGTGTGGAAGCTGGGGATCTGCCCGTCGATGCTGGGCGACGCGGACGCGCTGGACTCGGCGGCGAATCTGCGCCGGGAGACCGTGCAGAAGCGGGTGGAGGACTACAACACGGTGTTGAAGGAGGTCTGCGCGAAGGACCTGCGATGCCGGTTCGACGGCGGCGCGGTCTACGAGTTCCGCTTCGGGACCGACCAGTTGAGCCACTGGGACTGGTTCCATCCGAGCAAGGACGGCCAGGCCAGGCTGGCCGAGATCGCCTACCGCAAGGTCACCGCCCGCGCCGCGTGACTTAGGGTTTCACCCATGAGCGAACACTTCGGAACACTTTCCGACGGCACCCCGGTACACCGCTGGACCCTGGAGCGGGCGGGCGTGCGGGTGCGGGTCCTGTCGTACGGCGGGATCGTGCAGTCGGTGGAGGTCCCGGACCGGGACGGGAACACGGCGGACGTGGTGCTCGGGTTCGCGGACCTGGACGGCTATGTCACGCATCCCGAGCCCTATCTGGGCGCCCTGATCGGGCGGTACGCGAACCGGATCGGCGGGGCCCACTTCCCGCTGGACGAGGTGACGTACGCCCTCGCGCCGAACAACGGGCCGAACTCGCTGCACGGCGGTGAGCGCGGTTTCGACAAGCGGGTGTGGGAGGTGCGGCCGGTCGAGCACGGGCTGCGGCTGAGCCGGGTCAGCCCGCACGGCGAGGAGGGCTTCCCGGGCCGCCTGGAGATCACGGCGACGTACACGCTGGACGCGTCGGGGGCGCTGCGGTTCGTGTACGAGGCGGTCACCGACGAGCCGACGGTGGTGAACCTGACCAACCACAGCTACTTCAACCTGAGCGGCTCGGGCGACGCGGGCGGGCACGAGCTGCGGCTGGCCGCCTCCCGGTACACGCCGGTCGACGACGGCCTGATCCCGGCGGGCGAGCCGGCCGAGGTGGCGGACACCCGCTTCGACTTCCGTACGGCCCGCAAGGTCGGGGGCGGCTTCGACCACAACTTCGTGCTCGACAAGGGCGTCACGGCGAAGCCGGTCGAGGTGGCGGAGCTGCACGACCCGGCGTCCGGGCGGGTGATGACGGTGGCCACGACCGAGCCGGGGATCCAGCTGTACACCGCGGACTACCTGGGCGAGCCGTTCGGGCCCGGCCAGGGCGTCGCGCTGGAGACCCAGCACTTCCCGGACTCCCCGAACCGCCCGGACTTCCCGAGCACCGAGCTGCGGCCGGGCGAGGTGTACCGGTCGGAGACGGTGTACGGGTTCTCGGCGCGGTAGCCGCGGCCAGTGGTCGTGGGCAGGAAATAGCCCCGGTCCAGGGGTCAGGTCCCGGACCGGGGCTGCTCTTGGGGCGCGGGGCCCGCCTCAGACGTTAATCGTCGCGGTGATCCTGCGGTCCGCGAGAGACCTACCCACCTGGATTTCGTACGAACCCTTCACAAAGAACCACCGGTGGGCCGCCTCGTCCCAGATCTCGAAGGCGCGGCGAGGGAGGGTGACGACGGCCTCGGCGCGCTCCCCCGGTCCCGCCTCGACGCCCGCGAAGCCGGCCAGCCAGCGCGCCGGGCGGGCGGCGTCGGGCTCGGTGGGCGCGAGGTAGACCTGGACGACCTCGCGGCCCGCCCGGCCGCCGGTGTTGCGGAGGCGGACGGCGACGGTGGTGCCGTCCGTCTCGACCGAGTCGTACGTCCAGTCGGTGTAGCCCAGGCCGTGGCCGAAGGGGTACGCCGGGGTGCGGCCCTCCTTCTCCCAGGCGCGGTAGCCGATGAAGACGCCCTCGTCGTAGGGGAGTTCGCCGTCGGCGGGGGCGACGCGGGTGACCGGGGCGTCGGTGAGGGAGCCCCAGGTGGTGGGGAGCCGGCCGCCGGGTTCGTGGGCGCCGGTGAGGACGTCGGCGAGGGCGGCGCCGCCCTCCTGGCCGGGGAACCAGCTCAGCAACACGGCGGCGACGTCCTCGCGCCAGGGGAGTTCCACCGGCGAGCCGGAGTTGACGATGACGACGGTGTCCGGGTTGGCGGCGGCCACGGCCCGCACCAGGTCGTCCTGGCGGCCGGGCAGGCGCAGGTCGGTGCGGTCGAAGCCCTCGGACTCGACGCGGTCGGTGGTGGCGACGACGACCACGGCGGTGTCGGCGGCGCGGGCCGCCTCGACGGCCTCGGCGATCAGCGCGTCCGGGTCCCGTCGGGGTTCCTGGTGGGCGAGCGCGAAGGCGACGACCTCCATGGGGATGCCGTCGGGCAGCCGGACGACGTAGGTGAGGGAGACGTCGACCGGTTCGCCGGCGGTGAGTTCGGCCTCGGCGCGGGGCACCGGGGAGCCGAAGAACGCCTCGAAGGGGTCGCTGACGTCGGCGGGCGGCTGGGCGCCGTCGAAGTACGTCGTGCCGGCGACGGTGAGGGTGAAGGCGCCGACGCCCTTGATGCCGAAGCTGTGCCGGCCGCTCGCGCGCGGGGTGAAGGTGCCGGTCAGCTCGACCGTGTGGAGGGTGTCGTGAGAGACGCCGTCGGGGAGGTCGGTACCCATCCACTGGATCTGGCCGTTGGGGGCCGAGCCGGTGCCGATGACGGCTCCGGCGGCGTCCCGGCAGACGGCGCGCAGCGCGAACCCCTGGTCGGCGACGGCGAGTTCGGTGGTCGGGTCGGCGCCGACGGCGTACCTGAGGGCACCCTCGGGGAGGGCGGCGGTCAGGCCGTCGAGCGGGGAGACGACATGGGCGGGGAAGACGGTGGCGGAGCCGCCGCCGAGGACGCGGGCGTCGCGGGCGGCGGCACCGATGAGGGCGACCGTGCGGCCGGGCCGCAGGGGCAGCGCGGCGCGCTCGTTGCGGACCAGGACGAAGGAGCGGCGGGCGAGTTCGCGGGCCAGGGCCTCGCCGTGGACGCGCGCGGGCGGTACGGGGACGGCGGGTTCGACGTCCGCGAGGGCGCCCACCCGGGCGGCGATGCGCAGGACCCGGCGTACGGCCTCGTCGACCTCGGGCTCGTGGAGGCGGCCGTCGCGCACCGCCTGGGCGAGGGCTTCGCCGTAAACGGTTTCCGGGCCGGGCATGGCCACGTCGAGGCCGCCCCGCAGGGCGCCGACCGTGTCGCGGGCGGCCATCCAGTCGGAGACGTTGAAACCGTCGAAGCCCCATTCGCCGCGCAGGATCTCGTTCACGAGGTGGTGGTGCTCGGTCATCGTGGTGCCGTTGACCGTGTTGTAGGCGGTCATGATGCCCCAGGGGCGGGCGTTCTCGACGATGGCCTCGAAGGGGGCCAGGTACAGCTCGCGCAGGGCGCGTTCGCCGACCAGGTTGTTCACGGTGAAGCGGTCGGTCTCGGCGTCGTTGGCGACGAAGTGCTTGACGGTGGTGCCGACGCCGCCTTCCTGCACGCCGGTCACGTAACCGCTTGCGATCCGTCCCGTCAGGTACGGGTCCTCGCTGTAGGCCTCGAAGTGACGGCCGCCGAGCGGGGAGCGGTGCAGGTTGACGGTCGGGGCGAGCAGGACGTGGACGCCCTTGCGGCGGGCCTCCTGGGCGAGGAGCAGGCCGGCGCGGCGGGCGAGGCCGGGGTCCCAGGTGGCGGCGAGGGCGGTCGGGGACGGCAGGGCGACGGACGGGTCGTCGGCGGTCCAGCGCACGCCGCGGACGCCGATCGGGCCGTCGGACATCACGAGGGACGCGAGGCCGATCTCGGGGAGTGCGGGCAGGGACCACATGTCCTGGCCGGCCAGCAGCCGGGTCTTCGCGTCCAGGTCGAGTTTGCCGAGGGCCGTCTCGACGGCTGCCTCGATGTGCGTCCCGGTGTCCGCCATCGCGGGCCTCCTCGCTAGTTCCTGTGCGTTGCTGTGCGGTGTTGTTCCCTCATCGTGCATCGGCTACCTGTAGATCGGTAGGTTTCGAGACCTTGCCGTTACGTTCGCGGCTCGGGGATGCCTTACGGTGACGGCATGAGCGCCAGGACGACCAGGAGCGAGGAGCGGCGCGCCGAGATCGTGCGGGCCGCCCTGGAGGTGATCGCCGAACGCGGTTACCGGGGTACGAGCCTGGCCGCGGTCGCCGAACGGGTCGGGCTGACCCAGCAGGGCCTGCTGCACCACTTCCCCACCAAGGACGCCCTGCTGGTCACCGTGCTGAAGGAACGCGACCAGTGGGACGCGATGCCGCACAACCGGTGGCGGATCGACCTGCTGTGCTCACTGGTCGAGTACAACGCGATGCGGCCCGGCATCATCCAGACCTTCTCCGCCCTCCTCGGCGAGAGCGTCACCGAGGGGCATCCGGCACGGACCTACTTCACCGACCGGTACCGGCAGGTGCGGGCCGACATCACGGCGGCCCTGCGCACCGAGTACGGCGACCGCCTCCCCAACGGCCTCACCCCGGGGCGGACCGCTCCGCTGCTGGTCGCGGTGATGGACGGCCTCCAGTACCAGTGGCTCCTGGACCCGGAGTCGGTGGACATGCCGGGCGCCTTCCGCGACTTCCTGCGGCTGCTGGGCGAGGACGTGGACGGGGATGTGGACGGGGACGGGGATGTGGACGGGGACTGACGGTCGTCCGGACGGGTGCCCCATGGCGTGAACCACACCGGTCACGCGATACTTCCGTCGTCCCGCACCACGCGCCCCACCGCGACGGAAGGACCTCAATGGCCCCCGGTTCCCCGCGAGTTCGTGCCCGTATCCTCGGCCTCGGTCTGGCCCTGACGGCCTGTATGTCGGTGCCGGCCCCGGCCGGTGCCGCCGCGCCCGCCGCCTCACCCGCCGCGGCTGCCGGTACGTCCTCGGTCGCGGCCCTGACCGCCGAGGAGCTGCGGCTCGACCGGGCGGTGCCGCGGGAGATTCTCGCGGCGTCCGGGTTCGACGCCGTGGCCCCCGAGTTGGCGCGGCGGCTCGGTACCGCGCACTCCTACGCGCAGGCCCGCCGCCACAGCGCCGATCCCTCGCCCACGACGACCGGCCGCTGTACTGGGCGCGGTTGGCGATGTCGCGCCAGGTGCGCAAGTGGAACCCCGGGTTCGGGCTGACCGACGCCCAACGGGGCGCTCTGATCAGCGACTTGGAACGGACCTCGCGCGGGCAGGCAGACCTCCGCCATGCGCCGGGCTCCAAGGGCCTGAAGCGGGTTCTCGTCACCGGTTTCGACCCGTTCACGCTGGACCGTGACGTGCGGATCTCGAATCCGTCCGGGGCGAGCGCGCTGGCGCTGGACGGCACGGTGATCGAGACCGCCCAGGGCCCGGCCCGCATCGAGACGGCCGTGTTCCCGGTGCGCTGGCGGGACTTCGCCGAGGGCACGGTGGAGCGGACGCTGCGGCCGTACCTGCGCCAGGTGGACCTGTTCACGACCGTCAGCCAGGGGCGCGTGGGCCGGTTCGACGTCGAGCGGACGAACGGGGCCTGGCGGGGCGGTTTCCCGGACAACGAGAACGTGAGCAGGACGGAGACCGTGCCGGTCGCCGACCCGTCCTCGCAGCCCCAGTGGACGACGACGACCCTGCCGTACCGGGAGATCGCGGCGGCGGACACCGGCCGTTTCCCCGTCTACGACAACACGAGCGTGACCGAGATCCCGGCGGGAGGCACGTCTCCCGTCGTACGGCCGGACGGGCCCACCGCCGGGTCGACCGCACGGGCCGGAGGCGGCGGCGACTACCTCTCCAACGAGATCGCCTACCGGGCGACCCTGCTGCGCGACCGGCTCGGGCTGCGCGAGGCGCTGCCGGGCGGCCATGTCCACACGCCCGTGCTCCAGTTCGGCGCCCAGAACACCGACCCCGCCACGGGGACGGTGACGGACGCGGAGTTCGTGCGCAACCGGCTGGACATCATCGCGCAGGTGCGGGCGATCGTGGCCGTGGCGGTCAGTGGGGCCGCGGGATAGCGTCCGGCTCCTCGCGGTCGTTCTCGTCCTTGGTCTCCTCGCCCAGCAGGTCCCGCGCCATGAGCGTCGCTCCCGCGACCGCGCCCGGCATCAGGAACACGGCGACGAAGGGGACCAGGAAGGCGACCGCGAGGGGCGTGCCGAAGCCCCAGACGAGGGTCCGGCGGGCGCGGAGCAGGGCGAGCCGGGAGCGTGCGTCGACGGTACGGCGCTGGAGGGCGACGGACGTCAGTTCCTCGGTCAGGAAGAAACCGGTGACGAAAAGGCCGATCACCGGCACGACCGTCTGGCCGAGGAACGGGATGAAACCGAGTGCGAAAAGCAGCACGCCCCACACCAGCGCGCGCAGCACGACCCGCAGGCTGTCGCGCGCCGAGATCCACAGCTCGCGCCAGAGCGGCAGCCCGGAGACCGGGGCGGAGCCGTCGGGGGAGACATCGCGGTCGACCGTCTCGGAGAGGCTCTCGTAGAACGGCTGCCCGATGAGCAGCGTGACCGCGGTGAAGGTCACCACGGCGAGCAGCAGGGAAAGCGCGAACAGGACGGCCGTCAGAAACCCGCGGAACAGTCCGTTCCAGGGGCTCGACCAGTCGTCGGCGAACGGTGTCGCCCAGCCCACGAAGTCCGCGCCCCACACGGCGAGCGACACGAGCGCGCCCAGGTACAGGACCAGCGTGATCAGACCGGGCACGAGCCCGAACCCGTACTGCTTCCCGTGCCGGGCCACCCAGCGCTGGCCCTGAAGGAGATATCCGAAACCCGCCCCGAGATCATGCATGGCCGGATCCTATCGGGGCGCGGGCATGTCATCCGCGCCGCCCGGGAGCCGGGCGCGGGGACGGCAGGAGAAGCCGTGCGGCCCGGTGCCCGAACTCCTGTCCCGGCGACACCCGTAGGCCATCCGGGCCATCGGTGACACCAACACCGTCCCGTCTCCGTTGAGTCGAACGGGTGGACCTCGCCGTACCGATCCACGGAACACTCACGATCGCGGCAAGCCCTGACCGGCATTGTTGACCATGGCACACGCGAGTAGCGGTCTTGTTGAGGAGAGCGGATGACCCTAGAGATCCATGGCACCGTCGCGGCGGGCTTCGAGCCGGTGCGGGACGAGTTCGCCGCGTTCGTGGCCACCGAACGTCCCGACTACGAGGGCCAGTTGTGCGCGTACGTGCACGGCCGGCGGGTCGTCGACCTGTGGGCCGGGGACGGCGTGGACGCCGACTCCCTCTATGGCGTGTTCTCGTCCACCAAGGGTGCCGCGCATCTGGTGGCCGCGCTCCTCGTCCAGGAGGGCACGCTGGAGCTGGACCGCAAAGTCACCTACTACTGGCCCGAGTTCGCCTCCGAGGGCAAGGGCGCGCTGACTCTGCGCGACCTGCTCGCGCACCGGGCCGGTGTGGTCGGCACCGACTCCGGGTTCTCCCGTCAGGAACTGGCGGACGACCGGCAGCTCGCCGAACGCCTCGCCGACCAGCGGCCGTTCTGGCGTCCGGGTACCGCGTTCGGCTACCACGCGCTGGTCATCGGCGCGCTCAGCGGCGAGGTCGTACGGCGGGCCACCGGCCGCACGCTCCAGGAGGTGTACGAGGAGCGCGTACGGGCGCCGTACGGGCTCGACTTCTTCCTGGGGCTGCCGGGCGCGCACGAGCCGCGGTTCCGGTCGACGCAGGCGATGGCGCCCACGGGCGAGCAGCGGGCACTGCTCGACTCGCTGCCGAGCGGGCCGCACACCCTTGCCGCCGTCGCCTTCAACCGGCATGCCGCCGAGCCCACCGATCTCGAAACGCTGCCCAACGATCCGCTCGTCCGGGCCAAGGGGCCGGCGTCCGTGGGTGGCGTCGCCTCCGCGCGCGGGCTGGCCGGGATGTACGCGGCGGCGATCAGCGAGGTCGGGGGGAAGGTGCCACTGCTGAAGGACGACACGGCGGCCGAGTTCGGGCAGTTCCACTCCGTGGGGTACGACCTGGTGGCGCGGGCGCACAAGTCGTACGGGCTGGGCTTCCAGGCGACCGCGGACACCTGGTATCCGACGCTGGGCGTCGGGGCCTTCGGGCACAGCGGGGCGGCGGGGAGTCAGGGGTTCGCCGATCCGCGGAGCGGGGTGGCCTACGGGTACACGCGGCGGCGGTTCGCGTTTCCGGGTGGGGCGGCGGTGGAGAACGAGAGGTTCGTCGCCGCGGTGCGGATGGCTGCGCCGGCTCGAGGGTGAGGGCTGAGGGCTGAGGACTAAGAGCTGAGGGCTGAGGACCAAGAGCTGACGGATGAGGGGACGGGAGGGAGCGGGAAGGGGCTGCGAGGGGGCTTCTTCGCCCCCTCGCAGCCCCTTCCCGTCCCGAACCTGAGGGCGGATCCGCCCTCAGGCCCCTGGCCGTTGCCCGGTGCCCACCCCGGTCGGTCCTACAGCTTGACGATCATCTTGCCGGTGTTGTCGCCCCGGAGTACTCCGAGGAACGCCTCCAGGTTGTTCTCGATGCCCTCGACGACCGTCTCGCGGTACTTCAGGGCGCCCGAGGCGACCCAGGGGCCGACCTCCTGGACGAACTGGGACTGCAGGTCGTAGTGGTCGCCGACCAGGAAGCCCTCGATGCGGCCGCGGGTCTGGATGAGGCGGGCGAGGTTGCGGGGGCCGGGGGCCGGCTCGGTGTTGTTGTAGACCGAGATCATGCCGCAGATCACGATGCGGCCGCCCTCGTCGAGGGAGCCGATCGCGGCCTCCAGGTGGTCGCCGCCCACGTTGTCGAAGTAGACGTCGATGCCGTCGGGGGCGGCCTCGCGGAGCTGGTCGCTCACGGAGCCGTTCTTGTAGTTGAACGCCGCGTCGAAGCCGTACTCCTCCACCAGGAGCTTGACCTTCTCGTCGGAGCCGGCCGAGCCGATCACCCGCGAGGCACCCTTGAGCTTGGCGATCTGGCCGACCTGGCTGCCGACGGCACCGGCCGCGCCGGAGACGAAGACGACGTCGCCCTCCTTGAGGGCGGCGGTGCGCAGCAGGCCGGCGTAGGCGGTGAGGCCGGTCATGCCGAGGACGCCCAGGTAGGTGGAGAGGGGAGCGGCCTCGGGGTCGACCTTCACGGCCTGCGCGGCGTTGAAGGTGGCGTACTCGCGCCAGCCGCCGAAGTGCAGCACGTGGTCGCCGACGGCGATGCCCTCGGCGTGGGAGGCGACGACCTCGCCGACCGCGCCGCCCTGCATGGCCTTGCCCAGTTCGAAGGGGGCCGTGTAGGACTTGGCGGCGCTCATCCGGCCGCGCATGTACGGGTCGACGGAGAGGTACGCGTTGCGGACGAGCACCTCACCGGGACCGGGCTGCCGGATCTCCGCCTCGGCCAGCTCGAAGTCCTCGGCCTTGGGCCAGCCGACGGGGCGGCTGAGCAGACGCCATTCGCGGCTGACGGACGGGAGCGCGGGGGTCTTCGACATGGTGCCCTTCCTTGTGTGCTGTGCGGCGCCCGTGGGGTGACAGGCGCCTGCGGTGTCGTGGCATGCGGCCCAAATACTTCAGTACCTGAAACAACCATGCGCCTGGATATTTCATGATGTCAAGTAAGCGGGTACCCTGAAAGGCATGTCCACACCCCCCAGCAGCCGCCGGCCCGACGCCCTCACCCTGGAGGTGGTCGAGCTGATCGGCGAGGTCGTGGCGCGGTTCTACCAGGACTACGAGGAGGCCGCCGCCGGCCACTCCCTCACCGGCGCCCAGGCCCGGCTGCTCAGCCTGCTCTCCCTGGAGCCGCTGCCGATGCGCAAGCTCGCGGTGAAGCTGAAGTGCGAGCCGTCCAACGTGACCGGCATCGTCGACCGCCTGGAGACCCGCGGCCTGGTCGAGCGCCGCCCCGACCCGGCCGACCGCCGCGTGAAGCTGGCCGCCGCGACGGACGAGGGACGCCGGATCGCCCAGGACCTGCGCGAGTCCCTGCGCTTCGCCCGCGAGCCACTGGCGGGGCTCGGGGAAGAGGAGCGGATGGTGTTGCGGGGGTTGTTGCGGCGAATGCTGGCGGCCTAGGCACCCAGGCGCACGAAGGAGAAACGGCTGTGCCCGGTCCGCAGCCGGGAGGCTGCGGACCGGGCACAGCCGGTTCCGCTCGGGTCAGGTCTTCTTGCGGGTCGTCATGAAGCGCTGGATCAGGATGAACGCGCACAGCAGCACACCCGTGGCGATCTTCGTCCACCAGGAGCTGAGCGTGCCCTCGAACTGGATGAGGCTCTTGATCAGGCCCAGCACCAGTACGCCGAACAGGGTTCCCAGCACGTAGCCGGAGCCGCCCGTCAGCAGGGTGCCGCCGATGACGACCGCGGCGATCGCGTCCAGTTCCATGCCGGTCGCGTGCAGCGGGTCACCGGACTGGATGTACAGGGTGAAGAGCAGTCCGGCCAGCGCCGAGCAGAACCCGCTCACCGTGTACACGGCGATCTTCGTGCCGCCCTGCGGGAGTCCCATCAGCAGGGCCGACTGCTCGCTGCCGCCGACTGCGTACACCCGGCGCCCGAAGCGGGTGTAGTGCAGGACGTAGATCGCCACCGCGAGGACGACCAGCGAGATGATCGCACCGAGCGACAGGAAGCCCATCCCCAGCGACACCTGCGTCTCGGCCATGCTGCTGACCGAGGAGTCGCTGATGGAGATCGACTCCTTGCTGATGACCAGGCACAGGCCGCGGAAGAGGAAGAGGCCGGCGAGGGTCACGATGAAGGGCTGGATCTCGAAGTTGTGGATCACATAGCCCATCAGGAAGCCGCCGAAGGCTCCCACCGCCAGCGCCATGGGGATCACGAGCAGCAACGGCAGCCCCTGGCGCTCCACCAGCCAGGCCGTGAACATCGTGGTGAAGCCGATCACCGAGCCGACGGACAGGTCCATTCCGCCGGACAGGAGAACGAAGGTGACGCCGACCGCGGCGACCAGCAGGTAGCCGTTGTCGATGAACAGGTTGAGGAAGACCTGCGGTTCGGCGAATCCGAAGTTCTGGTAGCGGGCCAGGCCCCCGAGGTACATGACCAGGAAGAGCAGGGCCGTCACCGCCACGGGCAGGCGCCGGTCGCCGAGCAGCCGTGCGGCCTTGGACGGGGTACGGCTGTCGGAGGCCGTGGGGCTCTGGGTGGTCGCGCTCATCACGACACCTCCATCTTCGGAGCGGCCTCGGTCGCCGCGGCGGGGTCCGCCGGGGCCGCGGCCGGCGTGGCGCCTGCCTTGGAGCCGAACCTGGCACCGAGGACCTTGGCGCGGAACTTCGGGGACTGCAGCAGGCAGACGACGAGGACGACGACGGCCTTGAAGACCAGGTTGGTCTGGGTGGGCACGCCGATCGTGTAGATGGTGGTGGTCAGGGTCTGGATGACGAGCGCGCCGATCACCGTGCCGCCGATGGAGAACCGGCCGCCCAGGAGCGAGGTGCCGCCGATCACCACGGCGAGGATCGCGTCGAGTTCGATCCACAGGCCGGCGTTGTTGCCGTCGGCGGCCGAGGTGTTGGAGCTGATCATCAGGCCCGCGATGCCCGCGCACAGCGCGCAGAACATGTAGACCATGATCTTGATGCGCCGGGACCTGATGCCGACCAGACGGCTGGCCTCGGCGTTTCCGCCGACCGCCTCGACCAGCAGGCCCAGCGCGGTACGACGGGTCAGCCCGACCGTGACGAAGACGACCGCGGCCACCACGAAGATCGAGAACGGCAGGGTCAGCCAGTAGCCGCCGCCGATCAGCTTGTACGGCTCGCTGTTGATGGTGATGATCTGGCCGTCGGTGATCAGCTGGGCGACCCCGCGGCCGGCGACCATGATGATCAGGGTGGCGATGATCGGCTGGATGCCCATCCTGGCCACCAGGAAGCCGTTCCACAGACCGCAGACGACGGCGGCCAGCAGGCCGAGGCCCATGGCGAGGAGCACTCCGGACAGGGCGCCCTGGTCGGACTGGTCGCTGATGTACGAGCAGGCCAGTGCTCCGGTGATGGCGACCACCGCGCCGACGGACAGGTCGATGCCGCCGGTGGCGATGACCAGGGTCATGCCGACCGCCACCAGGATGAGGGGCGATCCGAACAGCACGATCGAGACGAGGCTGCCGTAGAGGTGACCGTCCGCCATGCGGATGGAGAAGAAGTCGGGCGTGAAGGGGACGTTGACGAGCAGCAGGAGGACGAGGACCGCCACCGGCCAGAACAGGTGGTGACGGGTCAGTGCTCGCCATCGGGTAGAGGTGGTCACTGGTGCTCTCCGCTCGCGATGGTCTCCAGGATCCGGCTCGTGGTGATCTCGGGCCCGTTGGCGATCTGCGCGACCAGCCGGCGGTCGCGCAGCACTCCGATGGTGTGACTGAGCCGGAGGACCTCCTCCAGTTCGGCCGCGATGTACAGGACGGACATGCCGTCCTCGGAGAGGGAGACGACGAGCTTCTGGATCTCCGCCTTCGCGCCGATGTCGATGCCGCGGGTGGGCTCGTCGAGGATCAGCAGCTTCGGCTGGGTGATGAGCCAGCGGGCCAGCAGCACCTTCTGCTGGTTGCCGCCGCTGAGCTGACCGACCCTGGCCTCGGGGTTGGCGGGGCGGATGTCGAGCGCCTTGATGTACTTGGCGACGAGTTCGTCGCGCTGGGCGGCCGGGATGGGCCGGGTCCAGCCGCGCGAGGCCTGGAGGGCCAGGATGATGTTCTCCCGGACCGTGAGGTCGGGCACCAGGCCCTCGCTCTTGCGGTTCTCGGAGCAGAACGCGACTCCGGCGCCTATCGCGTCGTTGGGAGCGCTCATCGAGACCTGCCTGCCCTCGATGGACACCTTGCCGCTGTCCGGCTGGTCGGCACCGAAGAGCAGCCGGGCGAGTTCGGTCCGGCCCGATCCGAGCAGGCCGGCGAGTCCGATCACCTCGCCCTTCTTGATCTCCAGGTCGAACGGGGCGATGCCGCCGGTCCTGCCGAGGCCCTCCGCCTGGACCAGGGTCTCGCCCGCGTGGGAGTGCAGTTGCTGGTCGTGGAGTTCGTCCAGCTGGCCCATGGCCTTGCCGAGCATGAGCTGGATGAGTCCGACCTGGTCGAGGTCGCGCACCAGGTGCTCGCCGACGAGAGTGCCGTTGCGCAGGACGGTCATCCGGTCGCAGACCTCGTAGATCTGGTCGAGGAAGTGCGAGACGAACAGGATCGCGACGCCCTCGTCCTTCAGCCGCCGCATCAGGGCGAAGAGCTGGAGGACCTCGTCGCGGTCGAGGCTGGAGGTCGGCTCGTCGAGGATCAGCACCTTGGTGCCCGCACCTTCGCCTTCACCGTCTCCGGTGCCCAACGCCCTGACGATCGCGACCAGTTGCTGCACGGCCAGCGGGTACGAGGACAGCGGGGCGGTGACGTCGATGTCGAGCCCGAGCCGCTCCACGAGTTGGGCCGCCTGCCGGCGCAGCTGCTTCCACTGGATGCGGCCCATCCGGGTCGGTTCGCGGCCGATGAAGATGTTCTCCGCCACCGACAGGTTCGGGCAGAGGTTGACCTCCTGGTAGACCGTGCTGATGCCGGCCTGCTGCGCCTCCAGCGGGCTGGTGATCCGTACGGACCGGCCGTCCAGGGTGATCGTGCCGCCGTCCAGGGGGTGGACGCCCGTGAGCACCTTGATCAGGGTGGACTTGCCCGCCCCGTTCTCCCCCATCAGTGCGTGGATCTCACCGGGGAAGAGCCGGAAGTCGACGTCCGACAGAGCCCGTACCCCCGGAAACTCTTTGACTATGCCCGCCATTTCCAGGACGGGCCGAGGCTCTGCCATACGTCTCCTAGCGAGGGACCACCGGCTTTGTCCGGTGGGGGAATTCCTGTGTCTGATGTGTGTGCCGCGCCCTGTGCGCGGTGGCACGGTCGCGCGGTGTGCGCGCCTGCCCGGTGTGCCTGCGGGCCTGGTGCGCCTGCGGGCCTGGTGCGCCTGCGGGCCTGGTGCGCGTACGCGCTCGGTGTGCGTACGTGCCCGGTGTGACCGCCTGCCCGGTGTGGTGCGTCGGTCCGCCCGGAAGGGGGCGGGCCGCCGGTCTGCCACAGGGCCGGCCGACCGAGGGTCCGGTCGGCCGGAGACTCCCTGCCGCTGGGCGCTGCCGGTCAGTACTTGCGGTTCGGCAGCTCGGCCTTGGCCTGGTCCTGCATGAAGTCGCTTTCCTTGGTCTTGATCCAGCGCTCGACCGTCTGGCCGTCCTTGACCTTCTTCACGACGTCCATCAGCTGGGGGCCGAGCAGCGGGTTGCACTCGACGATGGCGTTGATCTTGCCCTCGGACATCGCCACGAAGCCGTCCTTCACGCCGTCGATGCAGACGATCAGGATGTCCGTGCCGGGCTTCTTGCCGGCCGCCTCGATGGCCTGGATGGCACCGATGGCCATGTCGTCGTTGTGCGCGAAGAGCACGTTGACGTCCGGGTTGGACTGCAGGAAGGCCGACATGACCTGCTTGCCGCCGGCGCGGGTGAAGTCACCGGTCTGGCTGACGACGATCTTCCAGTCCTTGTGCTCGGCGTCCATGACCTCCTTGAAGCCCTTGGCGCGCTCGATCGCCGGGGCGGCGCCGGTGGTGCCCTCCAGCTGGGCGATCTTCACCGCGCCCTTGTGGCCGGCCTTCGTCAGGACCTTGTCGAGGATCTTGGCGGCGCGGCGGCCCTCGTCGGTGAAGTCGGAGCCGACCAGGGTGACGAACAGGGAGTCGTCGGAGGTCTCCACGGAGCGGTCGGTGAGGACCACCGGGATCTTCGCGGCCTTGGCCTCCTTGAGCACCGCGTCCCAGCCGGTGACGACGACCGGCGAGAAGGCGATGACGTCGACCTTCTGCGCGATGAAGTTGCGGATCGCGGAGATCTGGTTCTCCTGCTTCTGCTGCGCGTCGGAGAACTTGAGGTTGTAGCCCGCCTCCTTGGCTGCGTCCTTCACCGAGGTGGTGTTGGCGCTGCGCCAGCCGCTCTCCGAGCCGACCTGGGAGAAGCCGAGGGATATCGTCTTGGCGCCGCCCGCGGAGGAGGATCCGGTGGAGCTGTCGTCCTCCTTGGCGCAGGCCGCCAGGGTGCCCGCGGCTGCCACGCCGACCGCCGCGGTGAGGAAGTTTCGTCTGCTGAGCATGTTCTTCTCCTTTGAAGAGCCGGTCCGGGGACGGACCTGCTGGTACTCGATGGGACCGGCCACGCTGCGTCCAGCCTGTCGATCATCGTTCGGCATATCGGCCACACCGCTGAACAGGTGCGTCCGACCTGGTCGGGCGGAGGGTCACTGGTTGGTCAGAGGGTCAAAGGGGTGCGCGCTCCGACTGGGCGGTGTACGGGAACGTACTGGCGCGCACGACGAGTTGGGGTTCGATCGCGATCCGGGAGGCGGCGGGTGGCCGGCCCTCGATCAGATCCAGGAGCAGTGCGATGCCTTGCTTGCCCACCGACTCGAAGTCCTGCCGGACGGTGGTGAGCGGAGGAGCGAAGAACTCCGACTCGGGGATGTCGTCGAAGCCGACCACCGCGACGTCCTGGGGAGTGCGCACGCCTGCCTCACGCAGGGCCCGCAGCACCCCCAGCGCCATCTGGTCGTTGGCGACGAAGACGGCTGTCAGCCCCCGGCCCACCCAGCCGGCCAGTTCCTGGCCCGCGCGGTAGCCCGACAGCGGACTCCAGTCCCCCCGCAGCAGCATGGGCGGCTCGACGCCCTCCGCCTGGAGGGTCGACCGCCAGCCGGCGGCCCGGTCGGCCGCCTCCTGCCAGTCCTCGGGCCCGGCGAGATGCCAGACCGTACGGTGGCCGGCGGCCAGCAGATGGGCGGTGGCCAGCCGCGCCCCGAGCTGCTGGTCCACGCTGACGCTGGGGATGTCCACGCCCGGCCCGCTGCCCACGACCACCACCGGGAACGGGTGGCGGAGTTCGGCCAGAGCCTCCACCGCCGACCGCTGCGGGGCGATGGCGACCACTCCTTCCACCCCGCCCTCGCTGAGGTGGTCCAGGGCCTTGGACAGCTCCTGCACGGTCAGTCTGCGCAGGCTGACCGTCGAGACGAGATAGCCCTCGGCGCGTGCCGCCTCTTCGAGCGCGAACAGGGTGCTGGCCGGCCCGTGGAGGGTGGTGTCGGAGGCGACCACACCCAGCGTGCGGGTGCGCCGGGTCACCAGGGCCCGTGCGGAGGAGTTGCGGCGATAGCCCATCTCCTCGATCGCCCGCAGTACCCGCACCCGTGTCTGCTCCCGCACGTTGGGGTGGTCTCCCAGCACGCGGGACACGGTCTGGTGGGACACGCCCGCCAGGCGCGCCACGTCGGCCATGGTGGGCGGCCGAAGCTGCGTAGGGGTCACGGCCGCACCTCCTTGGCGCTCGTCCGTCGATAAGTCCTGTGGTGTGGATGGCTGATCCCGCGCCACCGGCTTCACTCCGGGATTCCGGTGGGTCCAGCGGCAGGGGAACGGAAGGCGAGTTGGGGCACTAGGGGCACAACGCTCGTAACTCCCGTGTTTCTCGACGGAAACCGACTGTGAAGCGAGGTCATTGTGAGCGCTAACAATTCATGGCGGTCAAGAGGGTTGCAGCGGAAGGTCGTCACGGTTTCATAACGCAACTGACGGCAGGTTCGCATATTCCCTGGTCAGAGGCCTAATGACGGCTCCGAGGCACTCAGGCCCAGCACGGCTCGACGACGGCCCTCGCGGCGCCGGCGACCCGGACCCGCCGCCCTCGCCGGGCGGGGTGTGCTCCACCAGGACATCGGCCGCACCGCGCTGGACGGCCGTCCAGCGAGGTGCCGCCCGCCCAGCGAGGTGCCGCCCCTCCGGCGAGGTCACCGCCCGCTCAGCGGCCCGGCCCGATCCCTACGAGCACCACCACAGGACGCGCCTGCACGTCTCCGACGGCGACGGTTTCGGGGACGGCTTCGGGGACGCCGTCGGCCTGCCGGCCGGTGCGGAGTCCGACTCCGGCTTCGACGGCGTCGCCGATCCGGCGGGCGGCCCGGAGGAGCCGCGGGTAGCCGACGGGGCCTCCCCGTCCGGGGTCGGCGTGGCCTTGTCGTCCTTCGAGGACTCCGACGCCGACGGGGACGCGGAGGGGCTCGGGGAGGCGGACGCCCTGCCTGCGCCCGTACGGTCGTCCAGCGGCCGCTCGGACGGGCTCGGCTCCGCCGCCGACCCGTCGACCTCGGAGGACTCCCCACCGGCCACCGCGGGGTTGCTGGGGGACGAGAACCCCGGTGCCTCGAGGCCGAGTTCGGCCAGGCTGAGGCCACCGGCCGCCAGGGCGACACCGGCGGCGATCAGCACCACGCGTCTGCGGCGCCGCCGGTGGACCGAGGCCTTGCGGTCACGACGGCTCGCGTCCGGTGCGGCAGCGGTACCGTCAAAACCCCGCCGGCCACCGCGGCCCTGCTCACGGCGGCGCGCGGCTCGCCCCTGAGGCTCACCGGCCTCGACGCCGGCCTCGGTTTCGACGTCACCCTCGGCTTCGTCTGCGGTCGGCGCTTCGTGAGCGTCGTGACCGCCTCGATGATCCGGATCGCCCGACTCCGGCTCGTAGGGCCCCTGCCCGTACGAATCGGCCTGGTACGGGTCGACCTGGTACGGATCCGCCTCGTACGAGTCCGGCCGATACGGGTCGGGCTCGTACGGGTCGGGCTGATACGCGCGTAGCTGTTCGGCAGGTGCGCCGCACCCCGGGCAGGCGAGGGCGCCGTTGAGGTGCCTTCGGCACGGGTGGCAGTAGTCCATGACGCGGGAAGACTAGGTTCCCGGAGTGTCATGTTCCGGGGCCCGGCTGTGAAAGTTGTGTGGGAAACCGCCATACCGGCACGCCGACGCGAGTGACCTGTCACACACCGCCGGGTCCCGGCTTCCGGAAAGAGCGCCGAAACTGTCGAATCGTTACCCGTTCGACCCATTGACACCCCGCTCGCGCCGTCCTTACTGTCTGCCCAGCATTTCGAACGTGTGACGAAATCTCGAACAGCGAAGGGTACTTCCGTGCGCATCACTGGAATCAGCACGCACGTGGTCGGGACGCCATGGCGCAACCTGACCTACGTCCTGGTGCACACCGACGAGGGCATCACGGGTGTCGGAGAGACCCGCATGCTCGGCCACACCGACGCGCTGATCGGCTACCTGAAGGAAGCCGAGGCCAATCACATTCTCGGCTCCGACCCCTTCGCTGTCGAGGACCTGACGCGCCGGATGAAGTACGGCGACTACGGGCGCGCCGGCGAGATCGTGATGTCCGGCATCGCCATCGTCGAGATGGCCTGCTGGGACATCAAGGGCAAGGCCCTCGGTGTGCCCGTCTGGCAGCTCCTCGGTGGCAAGGTCACGGACAAGGTGAAGGCCTACGCCAACGGCTGGTACACCACCGAGCGGACCCCGGAGGCCTACCACAAGGCCGCCCAGGGGGTCATGGAGCGCGGCTACAAGGCGCTCAAGATCGACCCCTTCGGCACCGGCCACTTCGAGCTGGACCACCAGCAGACGCTGTACGCCGTCTCCCTGATCGAGGCGGTGCGCGACGCCATCGGCCCGGACGCCGAGCTGATGCTGGAGATGCACGGCCGCTTCTCCCCCTCCACCGCCGTACGTCTGGCCCACGAACTGGCGCCCTTCAAGCCCGCCTGGCTGGAGGAGCCCTGCCCGCCGGAGAACCTCAAGGCCCTGGAGAAGGTCGCCGCGAAGGTCGACATCCCGCTGGCCACCGGTGAGCGCATCCACGACCGCATCGAGTTCCGGGAGCTGTTCGAGAGCCAGGCCGTCGACATCATCCAGCCCGACGTCGGTCACATCGGCGGAATCTGGGAGACGCGCAAGCTGGCCGCGACCGCCGAGGCGCACTACATGCTCGTCGCCCCGCACAACGTCGGCGGGCCGGTATTGACCGCCGCGTCCCTCCAGGTCGGGTTCAGCTCCCCGAACTTCAAGATCCTTGAGCACTTCAACGACTTCGCGGACTCGGAGATCAAGAAGGTCGTCAAGGGCGCCCCCGAGGTGGTGGACGGCTACTTCCACCTCTCCGACGCGCCGGGGCTCGGCGTCGAGCTGGACGTCGACGCCGCCGCGGAGTTCCCGCAGCAGCAGGCCCGTTTCGACCTGTGGGCCGACGGCTGGGAGCAGCGCAAGCCGAAGGGCGGCAAGTGAGCACCGCTGTCGTCATCGAGCGGCCGGGCGAGCACCGGCTCACCTCGCACGAGCCCCGGCAGCCGGGCGCCGGTGAGGCCCTGGTCCGTGTGCACGCCGTGGGCATCTGCGGCAGTGACCGCGAGGTCTACCAGGGCAACCGGCCCGAGGGGTACGTCCGTTACCCGCTGACGCCGGGCCACGAGTGGTCCGGGACGGTGGAGGCGGTCGGCGCCGGGGTGCCGGAGTCGCTGACCGGCCGCAAGGTCGTCGGCGAGGGCTTTCGCAACTGCCAGGTCTGCGACCGCTGCCACGCGGGCGAGACGACACTGTGCACGGACGGGTACGAGGAGACCGGCTTCACCCAGCCGGGGGCGATGGCCACCACCCTCACCCTGCCGGCCCGGCTGCTGCACGCCCTCCCGGACGACGCCGATCTCACCGCCGCCGCCCTGCTGGAGCCCGCCGCCTGCATCGCGGCCGCCGCGATCAAGGCGAACGCCCGGCCCGGCGAACGGGTCGCGGTGGTCGGCACCGGGACGCTGGGCATGTTCGCCGTCCAGTTCCTGAAGGCGGGATCTCCCGCCGAGCTGCTCGTCGTCGGCACCCGGAGGGACCGGGAGGCCCTGTCGCGGCGGTTCGGGGCCACCGATTTCCGTACGCGCGAGCAGGAACTCCCCGGTGACTTCGACGTGGTGATCGAGACCGCCGGGTCCGCGTCCGCGGCGCGCACCTCCGCGGCGCTCCTCAGACGCGGTGGCCGGCTGGTCCTGACGGGCATCCCGGCGCCGGGCGCGGACGGTCTCGATCCCACCGACCTGGTCGTCCGGCAGCTGGAGGTGCACACCGTCTTCGGTGCGCCGCCGGACGCCTGGGCGCACACCGTGCGGGTCTTCGCGGCCGGTCTCCTCGACCCGTCGCCGCTGGTCACGCACGAGCTGCCGCTCGCCGAGTTCTCGCAGGCCATCGATCTGGTGGGGTCCGGCGATCCGAAGGTGGGCAAGGTCCTGCTCCGCCCCTAGACGTACGCCGGTACGGGGCGACCTGACGGCCTTCGTACCGGCGTACACCCAAGTCCCGCCCGACTTGGGCCGACCGGCAATCGACGACGCCGCCCTCGATTGCCGGTCGGCCCTCAGCCGCGAACTCCGTCCGACATACCGAACACGAAGGACAGCTTGTGACGACCGACGCCTCCGCCACGGCCCCCCGTCGACCTGGTGAGCCGGTGCTCACCACGCTCGGTCTGGGAGCGCCCGCGCTCGATCCCGCCGACGCCTCCGTCCACACCTTCCCCGGCGGTGGCCGCTGGCGCACCGAGGTCCCTTCGTGCGAGGGCCCCGAAGCGCTGGCCGTCATCCTCAAGGAGGCGTCGCGCCTCGACGTGCCGATCCACCGGATCAGCCAGGGCAGCGGCGTGTGGATGCTGAACGACGCCGAGATCACCGAGATGGTCGAGGCCACCGCCGAGCGTGACATCGAGCTGTGCCTGTTCACCGGGCCGCGTGGCACCTGGGACATCGGCGGCTCCACCCGGACCGACTCGCGCGGCGGGGGCCTGCGGGCCCGCGGGCACGACGCCGTCGCCGGATGCGTCGAGGACGCCGTCCGCGCCACCGAGCTGGGCGTCCAGTGTCTCCTCGTCGCCGACGAGGGCGTGCTGTGGACGCTGCACCGGGCCCGTCAGGCCGGCCTCATCCCAGCCGAGACCACGCTGAAGGTGTCGGCGCTGATCGGCCCCGTGAACCCGGCGGCGTACGCGGTGTACGAGCGGCTCGGCGGTGACTCGATCAACGTGCCCAGCGATCTGACGCTGGATCATCTCACGGAGATCCGCCGGGTGTCCCGCGCCCCCATGGACATGTACATCGAGGCCCCGGACGATCTCGGCGGCTACATCCGGATGTACGAGGTCGCCGAGCTGATCCGGCGCGGCTCCCCGCTGTACCTGAAGTTCGGCCTGTCCAAGGCCCCGGGGATCTACCCGTACGGCCACCACCTGCGTGATCTGGCGCTGTCCACGGCCCGTGAGCGGGTGCGGCGCGGCCGGCTGGCTCTGGACCTGCTGGCGCGGCACGGGGCGGACGCGGACATGGCTCCGCTCGGCTCGCGGCTGCCCGGTGATCTCAGCCGGTTCGACATCCAGTCATAACGTTACGGAAACCCCGCTTCACAGAAGCCGACACAGGCGCGCAGAATCCCACACACCGCTTCTCGGTCTTTTCCCCGGCCTCCTTCCCGGGGCGTCCTCCCGCAGCGCGAGACCGATCCCCTGCACACACATCAAGGATGATGATCATGCGTAACCGCAGAGCCGCCCTCGCCGCCATAGCCGGAGCCGCCTCCCTCGCCCTGACCCTGACCGCCTGCGGGCAGTCCGGCGAGGGCGGCAGCGAAACGTCCTCGGACAGCGCGAAGGGCGGCACCATCGGCATCGCGATGCCGACCAAGTCCTCCGAGCGCTGGATCACCGACGGCGCCAACGTCGAGAAGGACCTCAAGGCCAAGGGCTACAAGACCAAGCTGGTCTTCGGCGAGGACGACCCCGACCAGCAGGTCTCGCAGATCGAGAACCTGATCACGCAGGGCGTCAAGGCCCTGATCGTCGCGGCCATCGACAACAAGTCGCTGAACAACGTCCTCCAGCAGGCCGCCGACGCCAAGATCCCGGTGATCTCCTACGACCGCCTGATCCTCGGCACGAAGAACGTCGACTACTACGCGTCCTTCGACAACGAGAAGGTCGGCCAGCTCCAGGCCGGCTACCTCGTCGAGAAGCTGGGTCTGGCGAGCGGCAAGGGCCCCTTCAACATCGAGCTGTTCGCCGGCTCCAACGACGACAACAACACCAAGTACTTCTTCAACGGTGCGATGAGCGTGCTCCAGCCGTACATCGACAGCAAGAAGCTGGTGGTCAAGTCCGGCCAGACCGCGCTCACCAAGGTCACCACGCTGCGCTGGGACGGTGCCACCGCCCAGAAGCGCATGGAGGACATCCTCACCTCGACGTACACCAGCGGCCGGGTCGACGCCGTCCTCTCGCCGTACGACGGCATCTCCATCGGCATCCTCGCCGCGCTGAAGTCGGACGGCTACGGCGCCAAGAACAAGCCGCTGCCGGTCATCTCCGGCCAGGACGCCGAGCTGGCCTCGGTGAAGTCGATCATCGCCGGTGAGCAGTCGATGACCGTCTACAAGGACCTGCGCAAGCTCGCCCAGGTCGCCACGGACATGGTCGACGCCTCCCTCAACGGCAAGAAGCCCGAGATCAACGACACCAAGTCGTACGACAACGGCACCAAGGTCGTCCCCGCCTTCCTGCTGCAGCCGGTCAGCGTCGACAAGAGCAACTACGAGAAGGAACTCGTCCAGGGCGGCTACTACACGGCGGACCAGCTCAAGTAAGCGTCGGCCCTCAAGGATTGGAAGGCACGACCATGGCGGGACCCGTCCTGGAAATGCGCTCGATCGTCAAGACCTTTCCCGGCGTCAAAGCGCTGTCGGACGTCACACTGACCGTCCGTCAGGGCGAGGTCCACGCCATCTGCGGTGAGAACGGTGCCGGGAAGTCCACCTTGATGAAGGTGCTCTCCGGCGTCCACCCTCACGGCAGTTACGGGGGTGACATCCTCTTCGAGGGTGAGACCGTCCGGTTCAAGGACATCCGGGCGAGCGAGCAGCACGGCATTGTGATCATCCACCAGGAGCTGGCGCTGTCGCCGTATCTCTCCCTGGCGGAGAACATCTTCCTCGGCAACGAACACGCCAAGGGAGGGTTCATCAACTGGCGGGAGACCCTGCGGCACGCCACCGAGCTGCTGCGCCGGGTCGGCCTCACCGACCACCCGGAAACCCGCGTCACCGACATCGGCGTGGGCAAGCAGCAGCTCGTGGAGATCGCGAAGGCGCTGTCGAAGAAGGTCAAGCTCCTCATCCTCGACGAGCCGACGGCGGCGCTGAACGACGAGGACAGTGACAAACTCCTCGATCTCATCCTGGAGTTGAAGAACCAGGGCATCACCTCGATCATCATCTCCCACAAGCTCAACGAGATCCGCAAGGTCGCCGACTCGGTGACGATCATCCGCGACGGGCACTCCATCGAGACGCTCGACGTGAAGTCGCCCGAGACGACCGAGGACCGGATCATCAGCGGCATGGTCGGCCGCGACCTCGACCACCGCTTCCCCGAGCGCACCCCGCACGAGGCGGAGAAGGGCGCGGCGCCGGCCCTGCAGATCCGCGACTGGACCGTGCACCACCCGATCGACCAGCAGCGCAAGGTCGTCGACGGCGTGTCCATCGAGGTGCGGCGCGGGGAGATCGTCGGAATCGCCGGCCTGATGGGCGCCGGACGCACCGAGCTGGCCATGAGCGTCTTCGGACGCTCCTACGGCCGGTACACGGGCGGCACGGTCCTCAAGGACGGCAAGGAGATCCGTACCAAGACCGTCGCCGAGGCGGTCGACCACGGGATCGCCTATGTCACGGAGGACCGCAAGCACTACGGCCTCAACCTCATCGACACGATCAACCGCAACATCTCCCTGACCGCCCTGAGCAAGGTGGCCAAGCGCGGCGTCGTCGACGAGCAGCAGGAGCGGCAGGTCTCCGAGGGCTACCGCAAGTCCATGAACATCAAGGCGCCCACCGTCTTCGAACCGGTGGGCAAGCTGTCCGGCGGCAACCAGCAGAAGGTCGTCCTCAGCAAGTGGATCTTCGCCGGTCCGGACGTGCTGATCCTGGACGAGCCGACGCGCGGTATCGACGTCGGCGCCAAGTTCGAGATCTACACGGTGATCGACCAGCTGGCCGCCCAGGGCAAGGCGGTCGTCTTCATCTCCTCCGAGCTGCCGGAACTGCTCGGCATGTGCGACCGCATCTACACGATGGCCGCCGGACGGCTCACGGGTGAGTTCCCGCGGGCCGAGGCCACGCAGGAAGTGCTGATGCGTCAGATGACGAAGGACAAAGAGGTAACGCGATGAGCACGGACGTGACGGACAAGAGCCCGGCGGCCGCGCCGCCCGGGAAGGGCGGGGGCTCGGCCACCGGCGGCGGGATGCTCCAGCTGGTGCTGGACGGCCTGCGCCGCAACATGCGCCAGTACGGCATGCTGATCGCGCTCGGCCTGCTCGTGGTCCTCTTCCAGGTGTGGACCGACGGCGACCTGCTGCTGCCGCGCAACGTCTCCAACCTGGTCCTCCAGAACAGCTACATCCTGATCCTCGCGATCGGCATGATGCTGGTGATCATCGCGGGTCACATCGACCTGTCGGTCGGCTCACTCACCGCCTTCACCGGCGCCTTCGCGGCCGTACTGACGGTGCAGCACGATCTGGCGTGGCCCGTCGCACTGGTGCTGTGCCTGGCCGTCGGCGCTGCGGCCGGTGCGGCGCAGGGCTTCCTGATCGCCTACCTCGGCATACCCTCCTTCATCGTCACCCTCGCGGGCATGCTGATGTTCCGCGGTCTGACGGAGATGCTCCTGAAGGGGCAGACCCTCGGCCCGTTCCCCGACGGCCTGCAGAAGATGGGCAACGGCTTCCTGCCGGAGGTCGGCCCGGACACCAATTACCACAACATCACGCTGCTGCTGGGCTTCGCCCTGCTGACCTTCGCGGTGCTCCAGGAGGTCCGGGACCGCAAGCGCCAGCAGGAGTTCGCCCTCGAAGTGGTGCCGCGCAACCTCTTCCTGCTCAAGCTGGTCGCCATCTCCGCCGCGATCCTCACGGTCACGATGCTGCTCGCCAGCTACAAGGGCGCGCCGATCATCCTGCTCATCCTCGGCATCCTGGTCGTCGGCTACGGCTACGTGATGCGCAACGCCGTCTTCGGCCGCCACATCTACGCCATCGGCGGCAACCTGCCGGCGGCGAAGCTGTCCGGCGTGAAGGACAAGAAGGTCACCTTCCTCGTCTTCCTCAACATGGGCGTGCTCGCGGCCGTGGCGGGTCTGGTGGTCGCCGCCCGTCTGAACGCGGCCTCGCCGAAGGCCGGCCTCAGCTTCGAACTGGAGGCGATCGCCTCGTCGTTCATCGGCGGCGCGTCCATGAGCGGCGGTGTCGGCACCATCCTCGGCGCCATCATCGGCGGTCTCGTCCTCGGTGTGCTGAACAACGGCATGAACCTCCTCAGCGTCGGCACCGACTGGCAGCAGGTCATCAAGGGCATGGCCCTTCTGATCGCGGTCGGGTTCGACGTCTGGAACAAGCGCAAGTCCGGTTCCTGAACCACCGGAACTGCCTGAGCGGCCGAACGGGCCCCGCCGGAAGGCGGGGCCCGTTCCGTGTTCCCCGCCTGTCCTACGGCGGCTTCCCGCCTGTCCTACGGCGGCTCCCGCCGGTCCTCGGGTGGTTGAACAGCGCCGCCCGAGTCTGCGTATGTAGGGGTGGCCCGCGCTCCCCCGCGCGGGCCACCCACATGACGACGGGCCCGGTCGTCCCCGCCGGGTCCGCCCCATACGGAGGTTCCATGGCCGACAACGTCACCTCGTTGTTCCGCAGCACCGCCGCGCACAGCCCGTCGATGGCGGCGCTCACGCGGGAGGGCGGAGACGAGGCCGGCCCGGTGGACTTCTGTATCCCCTGCAACCCGTACTTCCCCACCCCGCAGATGTTCGACGACATGTCCGCCCGGCTGCGCGACATCATCACGTACTACCCGAGCAGCGCCGACACGATCACCGCCGAACTCTGCAGCCTGCTCCAACTCCCGCCGCAGGCCGTCGCGATGGGCAACGGCTCCACCGAGCTGATCACCTGGATCGACCACCTGCTGGTGCGCGAGTCCCTCGCCATCCCCGTCCCCACCTTCGGCCGCTGGACCGACCAGCCCATGGAGACCGGCAAGCGGGTCGACATGTTCCCGCTCCAGGAGTCCAGCGGCTTCGCCCTGGACCTCGCGCAGTACGCCGAGTTCATCCGCGCCCGTGGCACCCGCGTCGCCGTCATCTGCAACCCCAACAACCCCGACGGCGGGTTCCTGCACAAGCACGCCATCGTGCAGTTCATGGACGCGATGGCCGACCTCGACCTGGTCATCATCGACGAGTCGTTCCTGGAGTTCGCCGACGCCGAGGTCGAACCCTCGGTCGTCCAGGAGGCTCTGCTGCGCCCCAACGTCATCGTCCTGCGCAGCCTCGGCAAGAACTTCGGCCTGCACGGCATCCGCTTCGGCTACCTCGTCGCCAACCCGGCTCTGGCCGGCCGCGTCCGCTCCATGCTGCCCAAGTGGAACCTCAACTCCTTCGCCGAACACGTGGTGTTCATGCTGAGGGAGCACGGCCCCGAGTACGCGCAGAGCCTGATGCAGGTACGCCGCGACCGCCTCGACATGTCCAGCCAGCTCTCCTCCCTCCCCGGCCTCACCGTCTACCCCTCCCAGGGGAACTTCCTCTTCGTACGCCTCCCCGTGGGGGCCGAGGGGACCGTGGTCCGCGACCGGATGCTCACCGAGCACCGGATCCTGGTCCGCGAGTGCGGCAACAAGATCGGATCCTCCAGCCGCTTCCTGCGGCTCGTGGTGCGCCCCCAGGTGGACGTGCGTCGCCTGGTGTCCGGCCTGGAACAGGTGCTCTACGGGACCAGGAGGGGAGCCGCCGTACCCGAGCTGAACAACGGCAACAACTACAGCTCGGGTACGGCGGCGGTGGACCGGCTGGTCGGAGCGACGAACGGGGCGGGGTTCCAGGGGCTCGCGGCGCAGGCGCAGTCGATGGGGGGCGGGGTGCCGATGCCTGCGGCGGCTCCCGCACCCGCACCCGCACCCGCACCGGTGCCCATGCCGGCGGCGGCGCAGGTGTTTCCGCAATCGGTTCCGGCGCCGATACCGACGCCGGCGCCTGCGCCCATGCCTGCGGCGGCGGCCGCGATGTCACCGGTGCCGTCGCCGATGCAGATGCCGATGCAGATGCCCATGGCTGCTCCGGCGGCCGCGCCCATGCCCGTGGCTCCGGCTGCGGCGATGGCTCCCCAGATGGCACCGTCGATGGCCGCACCGGCGGCCGGGCCGATGGGTGGGCCGATGGGTGGGCCCGGCGGGCAGACCCCGCCGGGGGTGCCCGCCCGCGGTGGCCTCACGGCCGCGCAGGTGCGGGGCACGAACGGACTCTCCCCCGCGGCGACGACAGGCTGGCCGAACGCCCAGAACTGGCCCAACCCGGCGGGAATGGGCCAGGCGGGCTGACGCGAGGCGGGCTGACGCGGCCGCCGCTCCTGGGGGGCTCCGCCCCCAGCCCTCCCCGGGGCCTTTGCCTTTGCCTTTGTCCACCCCACCACCCGACTCGGTCGGCCGGGAAGTGACCTCGCGGGGTGCCGTGACCGTCGCCTTTCATCCCACCGAGACGGGTGGTGGGTGGGCGTTAGGGCGGGGGTTTGGGG
>NZ_JARGEF010000065.1:0-35232 GCF_033794725.1 Streptomyces sp. ID05-39B
GGGTGGGTAGGGGGTGCGGATCGGGCGGGAGCCGGCTCTGTCGGCTGTTGGGGTCGGCGCTGACTGGCAGGTTCTCCGGCGTGTCGCCGGCCTGGATCTGCCAATCGTCCGCAGGCCGACCTCCGCCTCCGTTCACCTTCCGTCCCGTAAATAATGCAAGCATGCTTGCTTGTTTATTGGCTCGCTGCCATGCTCCTCCCCATGGCCGACCCGACGCCCGTGCTCGACGACCTGCGTGCCGAAAGCGACGAACTCGACCGGCTGGTGGCCGGGGCGAGTCCGGATCGCTGGGGCCTTCCCACCCCCGCCCCCGGCTGGACCGTCGCCCACCAGATCGCCCATCTCGCCTGGACCGACCGCTCGGCTCTCGTCGCCGTCACCGACGAGGACGGGTTCGGAACCCTGGTCGAACAGGCCCTCGCCGCCCCCGGCTCCTTCGTCGACCAGGGCGCGGAGGAAGCCGCCGCACTCCCGCCCGCCGAGCTGCTGACCCGCTGGCGCGAAGGCCGTGCCGCCCTCGACGAGGCGCTGCGCAAGGCCCCGCCCGGCGCCCGTTTCCCCTGGTACGGCCCCCCGATGGCGGCCGCCTCGCTCGCCACCGCCCGCCTCATGGAGACCTGGGCCCACGGCCTGGACGTGGCCGAGGCCCTCGGCGTCACCCGCGCCCCCACCGACCGCATCCGGCACATCGCCCGCCTCGGCGTCCGCACCCGCGACTTCTCCTTCGGCGTGCACGGGCTTCCCGCCCCCGCCGGCCCCGTACGGGTCGAACTCGGCGGCCCCTCCGGCGAGTTGTGGACCTACGGCCCCGAGGACGCCCCCCAGCGCGTCACCGGCCCCGCGTTCGACTTCTGCCTGCTGGTCACCCAGCGGGCCCACCGCACCGACCTCGCGCTGCACGCCGAGGGCCCCGACGCCGACCGCTGGCTGGACATCGCCCAGGCCTTCGCCGGGCCCCCGGGAGCCGGCCGCCCGCCGAAAGGGGACGGCGGGTGAGGCCTCTGCGCGTCGGCAACGCCTCCGGCTTCTACGGCGACCGCTTCGACGCCATGCGCGAGATGCTCACCGGCGGTGAACTCGACGTCCTCACCGGCGACTACCTCGCCGAGCTGACCATGCTGATCCTCGGCCGGGACCGCCTGAAGGACCCCTCCGCCGGATACGCCCGCACCTTCCTGCGCCAGCTGGAGGAGACCCTCGGCCTCGCCCACGAACGCGGGGTCAGGATCGTCACCAACGCCGGCGGCCTCAACCCGGCCGGACTCGCCGACGCCGTACGGGCGTTGGCGGACCGGCTCGGCATCCCCGTACGGGTCGCGCACGTCGAGGGTGACGACCTCGGGCCCCGGTACCCCGGCAGCCTCACCGCGCACGCCTACCTCGGCGGGTTCGGCATCGCGGCCTGTCTGCGCGAGGGCGCGGCCGTCGTGGTGACCGGGCGGGTGACGGACGCGGCCCTGGTCACCGGGCCCGCCGCCGCCCACTTCGGCTGGGGGCCCACCGAGTACGACCGGCTCGCGGGAGCCGTCGTCGCCGGGCACGTCCTGGAGTGCGGGACGCAGGCCACCGGCGGCAACTACGCCTTCTTCGGGGAGGGCGACATCCGCAGGCCCGGCTTCCCCCTCGCCGAGCTGCACGCCGACGGCAGCAGCGTCATCACCAAGCATCCGGGCACGGGCGGCTTCGTCGACGTCGGCACGGTCACCGCCCAGCTGCTGTACGAGACGGGCGGCGCCCGGTACGCGGGACCGGACGTCACCGCCCGGCTGGACACCGTACGGCTCACCCAGGACGGCCCCGACCGCGTCCGGATCGACGGAGTGCGGGGCGAGGCGCCGCCGCCGGACCTCAAGGTGGGCCGCACGCGGATCGGCGGATTCCGCAACGAGGTCGTCTTCGTGCTGACCGGCCTCGACATCGAGGCCAAGGCGGATCTGGTGCGCGGGCAGATGGCGGAGGCTTTCGGCAAGTCGGCGCCGCAGGAGGTCCGCTGGGACCTGGTCCGCACCGACCGCGCCGATGCCGGGACCCAGGAGACGGCGAGCGCGCTGCTGCGGCTCGTCGTCCGTGATCCTGAACAGGCCGTCGTCGGGCGGGCGCTGAGCGGCGCGGCCGTGGAGCTGGCGCTGGCCAGCTATCCCGGCTTCCACGTGCTCGCGCCGCCCGGCAAGGGCGCCCCCTACGGGGTGTTCGAGGCCGCGTACGTCCCGCAGGGGGAGGTGGACCACGTGGCCGTCCTCGCCGACGGCCGCCGCGTCCCCGTACCCCCGGCTGCCGACACCCTCGGCCCGGACGACGTGGAGGGCCTGGGGGGCCTGGACGGCCTGGACGACGTACCGCAGCCGCCGCTGCCCGAGGCGCTGCCGGCCGGGCCTGTGCGGCGGGCGCCCCTCGGGCTCGTCGCCGGGGCCCGCAGCGGTGACAAGGGCGGGGACGCCAACGTGGGCGTGTGGGTGCGGTCGGAGGTGGCATGGAGGTGGCTCGCCCACACCCTGACCGTCGACCGGTTCCGTGAACTGATCCCGGAGAGCGGCGGGTTGCGCGTCACCCGGCACGTCCTGCCCCGGCTGCGCGCCCTGAACTTCGTCGTCGAGGGACTCCTCGGCGCCGGCGTCGCCTCCCAGCACCGCTTCGACCCGCAGGCCAAGGCGCTCGGCGAATGGCTGCGCTCCCGCCACCTGGACATCCCGGAGGACCTGCTGTGACCGTCCTGTCGTCGGCGCTGGACCCCCACGGCCCCGATCACCGAGCCCACCGCGACAGCATGCTCGCCAAGCTCGCCGACCTCGACGCCGAGCACGCGAAGGCGCTGGCGGGCGGCGGCGAGAAGTACGTCGCCCGGCACCGGGGGCGCGGCAAGCTGCTCGCCCGCGAGCGCATCGAGCTGCTCCTCGACCCTGACACCCCGTTCCTGGAACTGTCGCCGCTGGCGGCCTGGGGCAGCGACTACGCGGTCGGCGCCTCCCTCGTCACCGGCATCGGCGTCGTCGAGGGCGTCGAGTGCCTGATCACCGCCAACGACCCCACCGTGCGCGGCGGCGCCAGCAACCCGTGGTCGCTGAAGAAGGCCCTGCGCGCCAACGACATCGCGCTCGCCAACCGGCTGCCCTGCATCAGCCTGGTGGAGTCCGGCGGCGCCGACCTGCCGTCGCAGAAGGAGATCTTCATCCCCGGCGGCGCGATCTTCCGGGACCTGACCCGGCTGTCCGCGGCCGGCATCCCGACCGTCGCCGTCGTCTTCGGCAACTCCACGGCCGGGGGCGCGTACGTCCCCGGCATGTCCGACCACGTGATCATGGTCAAGGAGCGGGCGAAGGTGTTCCTCGGCGGGCCGCCGCTGGTGAAGATGGCGACCGGCGAGGAGAGCGACGACGAGTCACTGGGCGGCGCGGAGATGCACGCGCGCGTGTCCGGCCTCGCCGACTACTTCGCCGTCGACGAACAGGACGCCCTGCGCCAGGCCCGGCGGGTCGTAGCCCGCCTCAACCACCGCAAGGCGTACGGCGATCCCGGACCGGCCGAGCCGCCCAGGTACGACCCGGAGGAACTCCTCGGGATCGTCCCCGGCGACCTCAAGGTGCCGTTCGACCCGCGCGAGGTGATCGCCCGGATCGTCGACGCCTCCGACTTCGACGAGTTCAAGCCGCTCTACGGGACGAGCCTCGTCACCGGCTGGGCGAGCCTGCACGGCTACCCGGTGGGCATCCTCGCCAACGCCCAGGGCGTGCTGTTCAGCGCCGAGTCCCAGAAGGCCGCCCAGTTCATCCAGCTCGCCAACCAGCGCGACATCCCGCTCGTCTTCCTGCACAACACCACCGGCTACATGGTCGGCAAGGAGTACGAGCAGGGCGGCATCATCAAGCACGGCGCGATGATGATCAACGCGGTCTCCAACTCGAGGGTCCCCCACCTCTCCGTCCTCATGGGCGCCTCCTACGGCGCCGGCCACTACGGCATGTGCGGGCGCGCCTACGACCCCCGCTTCCTGTTCGCCTGGCCCAGCGCCAAATCGGCCGTGATGGGCCCGCAGCAGCTCGCCGGGGTGCTCTCCATCGTCGCCCGCCAGTCGGCCGCCGCGAAGGGCCTGCCCTACGACGAGGAGGGCGACGCCGCCCTGCGCGCCATGGTCGAGCAGCAGATCGAGTCCGAGTCGCTGCCCATGTTCCTGTCCGGGCGGCTGTACGACGACGGTGTCATCGACCCGCGCGACACCCGCACCGTTCTCGGCCTGTGCCTGTCCGCCGTCCACACCGCCCCCTACGAGGGCGCGCGGGGCGGCTTCGGCGTCTTCCGGATGTGAGGAACCTTCCAGTGACCACTTCCACCCCTTCCCTCCCTTCCATTACTCCCGTCACTTCCGTCACTTCTGTGCTCGTCGCCAACCGGGGCGAGATCGCCTGCCGAATCTTCCGCACCTGCCGTGCGTCCGGAATCCGGACGGTCGCCGTGCACTCGGACGCCGACGAGAACGCGCTGCACGCGCGCGTGGCCGACACGGCCGTACGGCTGCCGGGCGCCACGCCCGCGGAGACGTATCTGCGGGCCGACCTGATCGTGAAGGCCGCCGTCGCGGCGGGCGCGGACGCCGTGCACCCCGGCTACGGCTTCCTCTCCGAGAACGCCGGCTTCGCGCGCGCCGTCCAGGACGCCGGTCTCCTCTGGATCGGGCCGCCGCCCGAGGCGATCGAGACCATGGCGTCCAAGACGCGCGCGAAGGCGCTCATGGGGCTCGCCCCCCTGAAGGCCGACGAGGTGACCGAGTCCGACCTGCCCGTGCTGGTCAAGGCCGCCGCGGGCGGCGGCGGACGCGGCATGCGCGTCGTACGCCGCCTCGCCGAGCTGAAACCCGCCCTGGAGGGCGCGCGCGCCGAGGCCGCGAGCGCCTTCGGCGACGGCGAGGTCTTCGTCGAGCCCTATCTGGAGAACGGCCGCCACGTCGAGGTGCAGATCCTCGCCGACACCCACGGCACGGTCTGGGCGCTCGGCACCCGCGACTGCTCCCTCCAGCGCCGCCACCAGAAGGTCGTCGAGGAGGCCCCGGCGCCCGGACTCTCCGGCGAACTCGCCGACGAACTGTGCGCGACGGCCGTACGGGCCGCACGCGCCGTGGACTACACCGGCGCCGGAACCGTCGAGTTCCTCGTCGCCGACGGCCGCGCCCACTTCCTGGAGATGAACACCCGCCTCCAGGTCGAACACCCCGTGACGGAAGCCGTCTTCGGCCTCGACCTGGTGGCCGAGCAGATCCGCGTCGCGGAGGGCCACGCCCTCGCCGCCGAGCCGCCACGCGCGCGTGGGCACGCCGTCGAGGCCCGCCTCTACGCCGAGGACCCGGCGGCCGACTGGACCCCGGGGACCGGCACCCTGCACCGCCTCGCCGTCCCCGACGGCGTCCGCCTCGACACCGGCTTCGGCGACGGCGACACCATCGGCGTCCACTACGACCCCATGCTCGCCAAGGTCGTCGCCCACGCCCCCACGCGCGCGGAGGCCGTCCGTACCCTCGCGGGCGCCCTGGAGAAGGCGACGATTCACGGCCCGGTCACCAACCGCGACCTCCTCGTCGCCTCCCTGCGGCACGAGGAGTTCACCTCCGCCCGCATGGACACCGGCTTCTACGACCGCCACCTCACGGCCCTGACCGCACCGGACCCCGACCCGTACGCCCCGCTGGCTGCGGCCCTCGCCGAGGCCCACGGCCGCTCCCGCTTCGGCGGCTGGCGCAACCTGCCCTCCCAGCCGCAGACCCGCCGCTATCTCCTGGCGGGCGAGGAACACGAGGTCCGCTACCACCACACCCGGACCGGCCTCACGGTGGACGGTGTGCATGGCGTCCACGTCGTCCATGCCGGCGCGGCACTCGTCGTCCTGGAGGCGGACGGCGTCCGGCGCAGGTTCCGGGTGGCCCGCTACGGCGACCGGGTCCACGTGAACGGCACCACCCTCACCGCCCTGTCCCGCTTCCCCGAGCCCGAGGACCAGCGCGCCCCCGGCTCCCTGCTGGCTCCGATGCCCGGCACGGTCGTCAAGATCGCGGACGGCCTTGTCACCGGATCGAGTGTCCGGGCGGGTGAACCGATCGTGTGGCTCGAAGCGATGAAGATGCAACACGTCATCTCGGCACCGGCGGCGGGGACGCTGACGGCGCTGCCGGTGACGACGGGACAGCAGGTGGAGGTCAACGCACTACTGGCGGTGGTGCAAAGCCTCTAGGGCAGCAGGGCAACCGCACGACCAGTCACGGACGAGCCGCACGCGAAGGAGCCAAGGAGCCACCATGACCACCCTCATCGAGTCCGAAGAGCACACAGCCCTGCGGGCAGCGGTATCCGACTTCGCCAGGAACCACCACGCCTCCACCAGCGGAGACCTCTGGCGGGAGGCCGCCAAGCTCGGCTACATCGGCGTCAACCTCCCCGAGGAGTACGGCGGCGGAGGCGGCGGCATCGCCGAACTCTCCCTCGTCCTCGAAGAGCTCGGCACGGCGGGATCCCCGCTGCTGATGATGATCGTCTCCCCGGCCATCTGCGGCACGGTGATCGCCCGCTTCGGCACGGACGCCCAGAAGCGGGAGTGGCTCCCCGCCCTCGCCGACGGCTCCCGCCTGATGGCCTTCGGCATCACCGAGCCCGACGCCGGCTCCAACAGCCACCGCATCACCACCACCGCCCGCCGCGACGAGGCGAGCGGCGACTGGCTGCTGACCGGCCGCAAGGTGTTCGTCTCCGGTGTGGACATCGCCGACGCCACCCTCATCGTCGGCCGCACCGAGGACTCCCGCACGGGCCGCCTCAAGCCCTGCCTGTTCATCGTCCCGCGCGACGCCCCCGGCTTCACCCGGCGGCCCATCGACATGGAACTGCAGGCCGTGGAGAAGCAGTTCGAGCTGGTCCTGGACGATGTACGGCTGCCCGCCGAGGCGCTCGTCGGCGACGAGGACGCGGGGCTGCTCCAGCTGTTCGCCGGTCTCAACCCGGAGCGCATCATGACGGCCGCCTTCGCGATCGGCATGGGCCGCCACGCCCTCGGCAAGGCGATCGCCTACGCCCGTGAGCGCACTGTCTGGAACACCCCCATCGGCGCCCACCAGGCCATCGCCCACCCCCTCGCCCAGGCCCACATCGACCTCGAACTGGCCCGCCTGATGATGCAGAAGGCGGCCCATCTGTACGACGCGGGGGACGACGCCGGCGCGGGCGAGGCCGCCAACATGGCGAAGTACGCGGCCGGCGAGGCCTGCGTGAAGGCCGTCGACCAGGCGGTGCACACCCTCGGCGGCAACGGCCTCACGCGAGAGTTCGGCCTCGCCTCGCTGATAACGGCCTCGCGCGTGGCTCGTATCGCCCCGGTGAGCCGGGAGATGATTCTCAACTACGTCTCCCACCAGACCCTGGGCCTGCCCAAGTCGTACTGACCGACCGGTCACCAGCCGGCCGGCGAGGAGGAACCGTGTTCCGCAGCGAGTACGCAGACGTCCCGCCCGTAGACCTCCCCATCCACGACGCCGTGCTGGGGCACGCCGCCGAGTTCGGCGACCTGCCCGCCCTCGTCGACGGCACCGACGGCACCACCCTCACCTACGAGCAGGTGGACCGGTTCCACCGGCGGATCGCCGCCGCCCTCGCCGAGGCCGGCGTCCGCAAGGGCGACGTCCTCGCCCTGCACAGCCCCAACACCGTGGCCTTCCCCACCGCGTTCTACGCCGCCACGCGCGCCGGGGCCACCGTCACCACCGTGCACCCGCTCGCCACCGCCGAGGAGTTCGCCAAGCAGCTCGGCGACTCGGCCGCCCGCTGGATCGTCACCGTCTCCCCGCTGCTGGAGACGGCCCGCCGGGCCGCCGAACTGGCGGGTGGCGTCGAGGAGATCTTCGTCTGTGACAGCGCCTCCGGACACCGCTCGCTCATCGACATGCTCGCCTGCGCCGCCCCCGAGCCGCAGATCGCCCTCGACCCCGCCGAGGACGTCGCCGCCCTGCCCTACTCCTCGGGCACCACCGGCGTCCCCAAGGGCGTGATGCTCACCCACCGGCAGATCGCCACCAACCTCGCCCAGCTCGAACCGGCGATCACGGCGGGCCCCGGCGACCGCATCCTCGCCGTACTCCCCTTCTTCCACATCTACGGCCTCACCGCTCTCATGAACGCGCCGCTGCGCAGGGGCGCCACCGTCGTCGTGCTGCCCCGCTTCGACCTTGAGACGTTCCTCGCCGCCATCCAGAACCACCGCATCACCGGCCTGTACGTGGCCCCGCCGATCGTCCTCGCCCTCGCCAAACACCCGGCGGTCGCCCAGTACGACCTGTCGTCCCTGCGGTACGTCATCAGCGCCGCCGCACCCCTGGACGCCGGCCTCGCCGCCGCCTGCTCCGCCCGCCTGAACCTGCCGCCCGTCGGCCAGGCCTACGGCATGACGGAACTGTCGCCCGGCACCCACGTCGTCCCCCTCGACGCCATGCGGGAGGCCCCCGCCGGCACCGTCGGCAAGCTGATCGCCGGCACCGAGATGCGCATCGTCTCCCTCGACGACCCCGACAAGGACCTCGGTGTCGGCGAAACGGGCGAGATCCTCATCCGCGGCCCCCAGGTCATGAAGGGCTACCTGGGCCGCCCCGACGCCACCGCCGCCATGATCGACGGCGACGGCTGGCTGCACACCGGCGACATCGGCCGCGTCGACGGCGGGGGCTGGTTGTTCGTCGTCGACCGGGTCAAGGAACTCATCAAGTACAAGGGCTTCCAGGTGGCCCCCGCCGAACTGGAGGCCCTGCTGCTCACCCACCCCGGCATCGCCGACGCCGCCGTCATCGGCGAGTACAACGACGACGGCAACGAGGTGCCGCACGCCTACGTGGTCCGCCAGCCGACCGCCCCCGACCTCGCCGAGGGAGAGGTCGCGATGTACGTCGCCGAACGCGTCGCACCGTACAAACGCGTCCGCCTCGTCACCTTCATCGACACCGTCCCGCGCGCGGCCTCCGGGAAGATACTGCGCCGCGAACTGAGGGACCGCCCATGACCGCGCCGCAAGACGGGCCCGGCACACAGACAGCGGGAGCAGCGTCCATGACCTCACTGATCGGCCGCACCCGTGACCGTGGCGTCGAGACGCTCAGCCTCGACGCCACCGGGACACGCAACGCCCTCTCGGCCGCCCTCCTCGCCGAACTCGCCGACGCGCTCACCGACTGCGCCGAGGACCCCGACGTCCGCGCGGTCGTCCTCACCCACAGCGGCGGCACCTTCTGCGCCGGCGCCGACCTGCGCGACCCTCCCGCCCCGGACGCCTTCGTCGCCCTGCTGCGGCAGCTCGTCGAACTGCCCAGACCGGTCGTCGCCCGCGTCACCGGACACGTCCGCGCCGGCGGCCTCGGTCTCCTCGCCGCCTGCGACATCACCGCCGCCTCCACCACGTCGACGTTCGCCTTCACCGAGGTGCGCATCGGCGTGGCCCCGGCGGTCATCTCCCTGCCGCTCCTCCCGCGCACCGACCCCCGCGCCCTGGCCCGCTACTACCTCACCGGCGAACGCTTCGACGCCCCCGAGGCGGCCCGTATCGGCCTGCTCACCGCGACCGCCGACGACGTCGACGCCGTACTCGCCCCCGTGCTGGACGGTCTGCGCAAGGCCGCGCCGCAAGGCCTGGCGGAGACGAAGCGACTGCTCACGGTTAGGGTGCTGGAGGCGTTCGAGCGGGACGCGGCCGACCTCACCGCGCTCTCCGCCGAACTGTTCGCCTCTCCGCAGGCCCGCGAGGGAATGACGGCATTTCTCGAACGACGGGAACCCGCATGGGTGTTGTGAGCCCGGTCGACCGCGACCGCGCCCCCAAGCAGGACCGCAGCCGGGCCACCCGGCAGCGGCTCCTGGAAGCCGCCGTGGCCTGCCTCGCCGAACACGGCTGGGCGGGCTCCACGGTCTCCGTCGTCGCCGAGCGGGCCGGGGTCTCCCGCGGCGCCGCCCAGCACCACTTCCCCACCCGCGAGGACCTCTTCACCGCAGCCGTCGAATACGTCGCCGAGGAACGCTCCCTCGCCCTGCGCGCCCTGTTCCCCCAGGGCGCGGCGGGCGCGGGGCACGTCGACCGGCGCGCCGTCGTCTCCGCCCTCGTCGACCTCTACACCGGCCCCCTCTTCCGGGCCGCCCTGCACCTGTGGGTCGCCGCCTCCAACGAGGAACAGCTCCGCTCGCGCGTCACCGAGCTGGAGGCTCGCGTCGGCCGCGAGACCCACCGCATAGCCGTCGAGCTCCTCGGCGCCGACGAGTCCGCTCCCGGCGTCCGCGAAACCGTCCAAGGGCTCCTCGACATGGCCCGCGGCCTCGGCCTCGCCAACCTGCTCACCGACGACGCCCCCCGCCGCGACCGGGTCGTCACCCAGTGGGCCGCCCTGCTGGAGCAGAACCTCGGCCGCTGAGCGACCGGCCGGGCCGATCGACCGGACCGGGCCGATCCACCGGACCCGGCGGGCCGCCCCTCTCACGGGCTGAGCCGCTCCACGCGCCAGTCGCCGTCCGCCTCCGCCACATACCGCAGGCGGTCGTGCAGCCGGTTCTCCCGGCCCTGCCAGAACTCCACCGACTCCGGCGCCACCCGGAAACCGCCCCAGTGCGGCGGCACCGGCACCTGCTCGCCCTCCGGATAGCGGGCCGCCAGCTCGGCGTAGGAGGCGTCGAGGTCGTCACGGGAGGCGATCACCGCGGACTGCACGCTCGCCCACGCGCCGAGCTGCGAGCCGTGCGGCCGGCTCCGGAAGTACGCCGCGGTCTCGTCCCGCCGCGTGCGCCCGGCCACGCCCCGCACGATGACCTGCCGGGCCATCGGATGCCACGGGAACAGCAGACAGACGTGCGGATTCTCCGCGAGGTCGCGGGCCTTGCGGGAGTCGTAGTTCGTGTAGAAGACGAAGCCCTGCTCGTCGAAGTGCTTGAGCAGCACCGTGCGGGAGGAGGGCCGTCCCTGGGCGTCCGCCGTGGAGACGACCATGGCGTTCGGCTCGAACAGGTGCGCCTCCGCGGCGGCCTGCTTGAACCAGCGCGCGAACTGCTCCAGGGGCGTGGCGGCCAGCTCGGCCTCGTCGAGGCCCTCCGCCCGGTACTGCTTGCGCATGGAGGCGGGATCGGGAGAGACGGTTTCTGCGTGGTCCACGCCGTCATCTTGCCGCACCCGGGCCCCCGGCAGCAGGGGCCTCCCCCACCCGAGGGTGGCACTGAGTGCCGCGCCACTCCCCAAAGGTGGCACTCGGGGATATGGTGCTGATGCCATCCCGGTTGGGTGACCGCCGACCGCTCAGGGCATCACTGGGGTGACCGCCCAGGACCGCGAGCCCCCGAGACGGACCGTGGATCCACCGGCGCCATCTGTCGCACACATCACGAGGAGCCGCCTGATGTCCGACCTCGACCCCGGTTTTGTACCTGGCCTCGAAGGAGTCGTCGCGTTCGAGACGGAGATCGCCGAACCGGACAAGGAGGGCGGCGCACTCCGGTACCGGGGCGTCGACATCGAGGACCTGGTCGGCCACGTCTCCTTCGGCAACGTATGGGGCCTGCTCGTCGACGGAGCCTTCAACCCCGGACTGCCGCCGGCCGAGCCCTTCCCCATCCCCGTCCACTCCGGGGACATCCGCGTCGACGTCCAGTCCGCGCTCGCCATGCTCGCGCCGGTCTGGGGCCTCAAACCGCTCCTCGACATCGACGCCGAGCAGGCCCGCGAGGACCTCGCCCGCGCCGCCGTCATGGCGCTGTCGTACGTCGCCCAGTCCGCCCGCGGCCAGGGCCGACCCATGGTCCCGCAGAGCGAGATCGACAAGGCACAGTCCGTCGTCGAACGCTTCATGATCCGCTGGCGCGGCGAGCCCGACCCCAAGCACGTCGCCGCCGTCGACGCCTACTGGACGTCGGCCGCCGAGCACGGCATGAACGCCTCCACGTTCACCGCCCGCGTCATCGCCTCCACCGGCGCGGACGTCGCCGCGGCCCTCTCCGGCGCCGTGGGAGCCATGTCCGGCCCGCTGCACGGCGGCGCCCCCTCCCGCGTTCTCGGCATGATCGAGGAGATCGAGCGCACCGGCGACGCCGACGCCTACGTCAGGCAGGCCCTCGACAGGGGCGAACGCCTCATGGGCTTCGGCCACCGCGTCTACCGCGCCGAGGACCCCCGAGCGCGCGTGCTGCGCCGTACCGCCCGCGAACTGGGCGCACCCCGCTTCGAGATCGCCGAGGCCCTGGAGAAGGCGGCCCTCGCCGAACTCCACGCCCGCCGCCCGGACCGCGTCCTGGCGACCAACGTGGAGTTCTGGGCGGCCATCGTCCTGGACTTCGCCGAGGTCCCCGCGCACATGTTCACGTCGATGTTCACGTGCGCGCGCACGGCCGGCTGGTCGGCGCACATCCTGGAGCAGAAGCGCACCGGACGCCTCGTCCGCCCCTCCGCCCGCTACATCGGCCCCGGCTCCCGCGGCCCGCGCGAGATCGAGGGCTTCGACGACATCGCCCGCTGAGCCGAAACGGCGAGCGCCTTCCCGTAAATCCGTAAGTGGTGCGCATCGCGCACCCAGGAGTCCATGGTGGGGGCGGCTCAGGCGGCAGGGTCCGTGAACGCAGGCGACCCGCGAGTCTGGTCCTCCGGGGAGGGCCGGCCGGACTTACCGGCGACTCGCGGGTCGGGTGACTGCGTGGAACTGGCCGGCTGCGTGCGTCGCGCGCACGCTGGTCCGGCACCCACTACGGGGTGTGGTGGCGGGCCGCTAGCCCGCAGTCACCTCACGAGTCCGGGAATCACACATCTACCGGATCACCTCCTTTCAGCGTGTGCCGCCACCTTAAGAACCGTTCCGCCGCCGGATCAACCCCTTTTTTTCCGGGCCTAGGGTCTCCGCATGACTTCTCCCAGAGCGACCTCCTCAAGGGCGACCTCCGCCACGACACCCTCCGCCACGACACCCTCCGCCACGACGCCCTCCCCCGTGCCCGAGCGGCGGGCCATCCTCAGCGGCTCCCCCTTCGAGGAGCAGATCGGGTACGCGCGTGCCGTCGTCGACGGCGACTGGGTGCACGTGTCGGGGACGACCGGCTACGACTACGCGACGATGACCATCTCGGAGGACGTGGTCGAACAGGCCGAGCAGTGTCTGCGCAACATCGGCGCGGCCCTGACGGAGGCCGGGTGCGGCTTCGAGGACGTCGTGCGGGTGCGCTATCTGCTGCCCGAGCGGGCCGACTTCGAGCCCTGCTGGCCGGTGCTGCGCGGCTGCTTCGGCGAGGTGCGGCCGGCGGCGACGATGATGGTGTGCGGGCTGGCCGACCCGCGGATGCGGATCGAGATCGAGGTGTACGCCCGCCGCCCCGCGCAGCGGGACCGGCAACCCCGTTGACGCCCGCCCGGCCGCACGGTTGCCTGGGGCCGTGACCGATCTTCGTCTTCGTATCGCGCCGGTCGTCGGCGAGGCCATGCTCGAACAGTGGCGGCACGTCCACAACACGATCGTGCCCCCGGCCGCCATGTCCCTCGACGCGGCACGCGCGCGAGGCGACCGCTACCGCCTGGAGAACGCCTACGTCGGTGACGTCCTCGTCGGCTGCTCGACGGTACGGCCCCCGGAGGGCGAGGAGGCGGTGGCGACCGTCATCGCGCGCGTGCTGCCGCCGTACCGCCGTCGCGGGCACGGAACCGCCCTGTACGACCACTGCCTCGCCCACGCGCGCGGGCTCGGCGCGCGCGTCGTGGAGACGTGCGTGCTGGCCGTCAACGAGGACGGTCTGCGGTTCGCCGAGGCGCGCGGGTTCGCCGAGACGGAGCGGTACACGCTGGACGGAGAGAGCGATGTCTGGGTCGACCTGCGGCTGGCCGCGCTCTAGCCGCGCCGTGCGGGGTACGGGACGTACGTGCCTGGCAGGACCGGCGTACAACGATTCCTCTGCAATCTTGCGGGAACCATATGTGCGCTGCGTCACGTTCAAGTTGAATGAGGGCACGTGAGCGAACCTGAGGGGGTCCAGGTGAGTGCTTCCCGCCGTAGTGGGACCACCGACGCACTGGGACCGGACGAGCCCGAGCGGCCCGGCCCGGAGGGTCCGGACGGCTCGGATCTGCTCGCCGCGCTGCTCGACGGAATGGACGCGGCGCTGTGCGCCTTCGACGCGGACGGCGTCGTCACGCACTGGAACCGCGAGGCCGAGCGCATCCTCGGCTGGACCGCAGCGGAGGCGGTCGGCAGGCCGGGCTTCGCCGGCTGGGCGGTGCGCGAGGCGGACGCCGAGGAGGTCGAGGGCCGGCTGATGGCGGCCATGCGGGCACCCGGCCGGCAGGTGCACGAGTTCGCGCTGCTCACCAAGGACGGCGGCCGGGTTCTCGTACGCACCCAGTCCGCCGCCGTCCGCGGACCCGACGGCAAGCCCGCCGGGCTGTACTGCGCGTTCAGCGAGGTGCACACCCAGATCGACCTGGAGCGTTCCATCGCGCTCAGCGAGGCCCTCTTCGAGGATGCGTCCTGGGGCGTGGTCCTCGTAGACGCCGACCTGCGCCCCGCCGTCGTCAACGCGCACGCGGCCCGCGCGCTCGGCACGGGCCGTACTGCGGTCCTGGGCCGCCCGCTGGGGGACCTGCTGACCCGCGGCGTCGAGGAGCTGGAGAACGCACTGACGCATGTCCTCGCCGAGGGCGCCCCGCCCGCACCCGCCGAGATGTGGGTGGGCGTGCGGACCCCGGAGGGCGAGAAGCGGCGCTGCTGGCGCAGCGGGTTCGTGCGACTGGCCTCGCCTCTTGCCGAGGAGCCGGTGCCGCTCGGCGTCGGCTGGCTGTTCCAGGACGTCACCGAGGCCAAGCAGAGCGAGCAGGAGGCGGCGCTGCTGCGGTTCCGGACGAACCAGCTGCACCGGGCGTCGAGAGCGGCCACCGAGTGCGAGGACCCGGCGGAGGCGGCGACGGTCCATCTCGACTTCGCGCTCGCGGGGTTCGCCGACCATGCCGTGATCGACCGGGTCGCGGGTCCGCCGAGGGCCGACGGGGAGTCGGGTGCCCCGCAGCGTCTGGTGCGGGTGGCGGCCACGCCCTCGGGCGCGCCGGGCCCCAGCGTCCTCACCGGCCACGCCGGCCTGCCCGTGGGGTACACGGAAGGCCATCCGGCCCTCCAGTGCGTGGCCCGCGCCGGCTCGGTGCGCGCCTCCGCGGGCAGTGTGGCCCCGGACCGGGCGCGCGAGTGGGCCCGCGCGCGTCAGTGGCCCGAGGACACGGTGCACGCGCTGTGCGCGGTCCTGCGCAGCCGCGGCCGCACCCTGGGCGTCGTCACGTTCCTGCGCACGGCGGGCCGTAGCGCCTTCGAGCGGTTCGACTCGACGTACGCCGAGGACGTGGCCGTCCGGATGGCGGCGGGCCTGGATCTGGCCGACCTCGTCGGCCTCACCGGTTCGGCAGGCGCCGCCGGTAGCAGCGGTTCAGCCGGTTCAACGGGTACGGCCGCTTCCGCCGAGCGCGGTGACGACGCATGACGCGCGCGTGAGCCTCGACCCGGTGCGGTTCCTCCGGCTCAGCGCCGGTAGAAGATCCGGTCCCGGTACTCGTCCATGATCCGGCCGTTCCACTCGTGGCCGCCGTCGATGTTGCCGGAGCGCAGCAGCGGGGGTTCGATGCCGCGTTCGGCGAGGGAGGCGGCCGCGGTGGCCATGACCGCCTGGAGGAGGGCGGACGTGACGACGGTGGACGCGGGCGCGAAGGGCGCGGGGACGGTGTCGAGGTTCAACTCGGCGTCACCGACCGCGATCTTCGAGTCGAGCACGAGGTCGCAGTGATCCTTGAGGAAGGTTCCCGACACATGCCGGGACGTCGTCTCGGTGGCGTACGCGACCGAGGTCACGCCGATGACCTTCACGCCCAGGGCGCGCGCGTTGAGGGCCATCTCCACGGGGAGGGCGTTGCGCCCCGACAGCGAGACGATCACCAGGGCGTCGCCCGCCCGCACCGGCGAGGTGCCCAGGACGGCGCTCGCCAGACCGTCGACGCGCTCCAGGGCGGAGCCGAGGGTGGCGGGCACGACGTCGACGCCGACGACGCCCGGCACGACGAGCAGGTTCATCAGGGCCAGGCCGCCCGCGCGGTAGACGACGTCCTGCGCGGCGAGCGAGGAGTGGCCCGCGCCGAAGGCGAAGAGGCGTCCGCCGGAGGCGACGGTGTCGGCGAGGAGGACACCGGCGGCCTCGACGGCCACCGCCTCCTCGTCGCGAACCCGCTGCAACAGGCCGATCGCGGCGTCGAAGAACTGCGCGGCGGGCGTGCGGTCACTCATCCGAGGGGCCCCTTTGCCGTATCCGGTGTCCGTGTCCGTGTCGCGGATCACCGTGCGGTCTGGACCAGCGCGCTGTCAATACGGCGGGGAGGGGGACGCCCGCCCCACCGGCCGGCGGCGCCCCGCCGAAGGTGCGCGGTCGTCCGGGAAGGTGGCAGGGTCGTCCGGGGTTGACGTCGCGGGAGGCATGAACCCTGGCGTAACGCCCTCGTTTCCACGGCGCGGCACGCTTGTCAGTGGTATCCGGCAGAATTGAAGCCAGGGCCAGCGCACGAGCCGGAGAGCCGTCCAGCCTCCGGCAATCTCATCAAGGGGCACGTATGTCCGGACTGATCGACACCACGGAGATGTATCTCCGCACCATCCTCGAGCTGGAGGAGGAAGGTGTGGTCCCCATGCGCGCCCGGATCGCGGAGCGGCTCGACCAGAGCGGACCGACGGTCAGCCAGACGGTGGCCCGCATGGAGAGGGACGGCCTGGTCTCCGTGGCCAGCGACCGGCACCTGGAGCTGACGGACGAGGGCCGCCGCCTCGCCACACGCGTGATGCGCAAGCACCGCCTGGCCGAGTGTCTCCTCGTCGACGTGATCGGCCTGGAGTGGGAGCAGGTCCACGCGGAGGCGTGCCGCTGGGAGCACGTGATGAGCGAGGCCGTCGAGCGCCGGGTCCTGGAGCTGCTGCGCCACCCCACCGAGTCGCCGTACGGCAATCCGATCCCGGGTCTGGAGGAGCTGGGGGAGAAGGAGATCGCCGACCCGTTCCTGGACGAGGGCATGGTGTCGCTCGCCGACCTGGACCCGGGCCTGGAGGGCAAGACGGTCGTCGTCCGCCGCATCGGCGAGCCGATCCAGACGGACGCGCAGCTCATGTACACGCTGCGGCGGGCGGGTGTGCAGCCGGGCTCCGTGGTGAGCGTGACGGAGTCGGCCGGCGGTGTGCTGGTGGGCAGCGGGGGCGAGGCGGCCGAGCTGGAGGCGGACGTCGCCTCCCACGTGTTCGTCGCCAAGCGCTGACCCGAGCAGGGACCGAAATGCTGAGTGCTGTTCAACTCGCGGGGCTGTAGGTGTAGTTGAGGCGTTCTGTCGGTGTGGCCGAATCGGTGATTCCCTGTGTCGAATCGCAGCGCTCCGGCGCTGCGCGTGCCAGTCTGTCGCGTGAGGCATATGACCTGAGGGGGGCGGGACGATGTGCCGCAGACCATGGGAGGGCCCCGGCGCCTCGCGGCGCCGGGGCCTGTCCTCCCCTGTTCCGACCTGGAGCCCCGAGCTCTCAAGGTCGGTCCCCTCGGACCGTTTTCCCCGAGCGGTCCGCCTCCCGCTGAAGGTCTCCCCTGGGCAGCGGCGATCATTCCTTGAACCTGGTCACTCGAACGAGGGGTGTTGCTCGCGGAAGCGGGCTTCTTCGAATAGGCATTCGATAGCCTGCGTGTGAGGTAAGCGGCACAGCGGTACGACGGCAGACACGAGGGTGACCGGACCGGCCGGCTCGAGCGGGAGCGAGGGGTCCGAGCGGAGCGAGGGGGGTGCTGGACCTATGGCGCGACGCATCGACGTGATCGGGGCCGGCGGCGTGAGCCTGGCGGCCTGGGAGTTCGGCGACCCGCCCAAGAAGGACCCGACCGACAAGAAGGACACCAGGCCCCCGACGGACAACAGACCGGAAGCCTTGATTCCGGTCCAGTCGACCGGCGAGGCGACCGCTGGGCCGACCAGCGCGCCGACCAGCGAGTCGAGTGCGGAGGCCGGGGCGTCGTTCGAGCCGACGGCATCACCCGAGCGCACCACCGGCGTGTTCTTACTGCACGGCCTGATGGGCCGCGCCTCGCACTGGGCGTCCACCGCCCGCTGGCTCTCCGAGCGGCACCGTGCGGTCGCCCTCGACCAGCGGGGACACGGCCGGAGCGAGAAGCCGCCCAAGGCCGCCTTCACCCGTGAGGCGTACGTCGAGGACGCCGAGGCCGCTCTCGAACAGCTCGGCCTCGGCCCCGCCGTCCTGATCGGCCACGCGATGGGCGCCCTGACCGCCTGGCAGCTCGCCGCCAAGCGCCCGGACCTGGTCTCCGGTCTGATCATCTGCGACATGCGGGCCTCCGCCCTCGGCGCGGCCTCGCAGCGCGAGTGGGCCGACTGGTTCGAGTCCTGGCCCGTCCCCTTCGCCACCCTCGCCGACGTCCGCAAGTGGTTCGGCGAGGACGACCCCTGGGTGGAGCGGCCCAACCCGGCGCGTGGGGAGTTCTACGCCGAGGTGATGCAGGAGTCCCCCGACGGCTGGCGTCCCGTCTTCGAACCCGAGCAGATGCTGAAGTCCCGCGAGACCTGGGTCTACGACGCCCACTGGGAGGAACTCACCCAGGTCCGCTGCCCCACCCTGGTCGTCCGCGGACTGGACGGCGAGCTGGGGCGCGCGGAGGCGCAGGAGATGGTGCGGGTGCTCCCGCTCGGCGAGTACGCGGAGGTGACCGACGCCGGTCACCTCGTCCACTACGACCAGCCGGACGGCTGGCGCGCGGCGATCGAGCCGTTCCTGGACGGCGTGCTCGCACGCTGAGCGGACGCGGCCGGAGGGATCCCCGCTGGAATCCGCGGAGCCCCGAGAGCCGCCCAGCCCAGCCCCCGGTACGAGGACCGACCTAGCGGTCCCTCCCGCACGCGTACGCCAGTGGCGAGATCAGCTCCTCCGCGTCCGGCAGCCAGCGGTTGGCGGGCGTGGGCCGGCAGGCCCACTGCACGGCCCCCCGCGAACCGAACCGGGTGGGCGGCGCCGCCACGTACGCCCCCTCGCCCAGCACGACGAGGTCGAGGGAGGACAGCGTCCATCCCACCGTGCGCACGAGGTCCGGCACCTTGACCGAAGCGCCGGGGAGGACGAAGAAGTGCATCCGCCGGTCCGGCGTCAGCGTGACGGGGCCCAGCGTCAACTCCATGCGCTCCATCCGCGCCAGCGCCAGGAAGCCGGCCGTCTCCGGCACGGAGATCGCGTCGAAGGTCCGCCCGGTCGGCAGCAGGATCGACGCGGTCGGCTGCTTCTGCCACATGCGGCGCGCGGCGGTCGCGCTGCCCGTGGCCTGCGTCGCCCACTCGGGCCGGGTGGGATGCGCCCCGGGCACCGGACACGCCGGGTCGTCGCAGGAGCAGCGCTGTGTCCCGTCGACGGCCTCCAGCCAGGTGCCGGGGAAGACGTCCCAGTGACGTTCCTCGGCGTAGCGAACAGCGGTCTCCAGCAGCGATTCTCCGCGCTGCTTCGGGATTTGGGTGGCCTCGGCGCCCGCGATGGTGTCTTCCACGATGAACACAACTCTGGGCGTCACCAGGGGTTACGGCCCGCCGACGTGCGCGGGGGAGGAGCATCGATTCGGCGTCCGGGGCGCACGGGTGCATGGGCGGGGGCGCGCGGGAGGAACGAGCGCGGGAGCGGGTAGTCACGCTTCGGGGTGGCTTCCGGCTTTACCAAGGCAATCCTGGCATGTCTCGCATTCTCGCCGTATCCGCGGGGCATTGATCTTCGCGGCCGGAATTTTTCGGTGGAAGACACATCAACTCGGTGCGCGGGAAAGGCACCGCTGCCACAGGGGGTAGTGCCCATGGCCGCAAGGCCGCTCGTCGCGCGGCAGCCGAACGAACGGTTGCAGGCGCTCATTCAGGAAGCGGGATGCTCGAACGCCGGGCTCGCCCGCCGCGTGAACATGTGCGGCGCCGAGCACGGTCTCGATCTGCGCTACGACAAGACGTCCGTGGCCCGTTGGCTTCGCGGACAGCAGCCGCGGGGGCGTGCCCCGGCGATCATCGCCGAGGCCCTGGGCCGCAAACTCGGCCGTACGGTCACGATCGACGAGATCGGCATGGCCAACGGCAAGAACCTCGCGTCGGGTGTCGGTCTCCAGTTCTCGCCGACGGTACTGGGGGCCATCGAGCAGGTCTGCGAGCTGTGGCGCAGTGACGTGGGCCGCCGGGATTTCCTCTCGGGATCCTCCGTGGCCGCCTCCGCGCTCGTCGAGCCCAGCCGCGACTGGCTGATCTCCTCGCCCGACGCGCAGGTGGCGCGCTCGGCGGGCCCTCGGGTGGGCCTGTCCGACGTGGCGGCCGTGAAGGCGATGACCCAGGCACTCGTCGAACTGGACCACCAGTACGGCAGCGGGCATGTCCGCCCGGTCGTCGTGCACTACCTCAACAGCGTCGTCTCCGGCCTGCTCGCCGGTTCCTACCGGGAGGCGGTGGGGCGTGAACTGTTCGCGGCGGTGGCCCGGTTGACCGAACTCGCCGGCTACATGGCCATCGACACCGGCCAGCCCGGCCTCGCCCAGCGCTACTACATCCAGGCCCTGCGCCTCGCCCAGGCGGCCGGTGACCGCGGCTACGGCGGCTATGTGCTCGCCGCCTCGATGAGCCACCTCGCCGCCCAGCTCGGAAACCCGCGTGAGATCGCCCAGTTGGCGCGGGCGGCGCAGGAGGGCGCGCGGGGGCGGGTGACACCGCGCGCGGAGGCCATGTTCCACGCCGCCGAGGCCCGTGGGCACGCGCTCTTGGGCGACGTCCGGGCGGCGCAGACGGCGTCGGGGCGGGCCGTGGCCGCGCTGGAGGCGGCCGACCCGGCGGCCGGGGACGACCCGGCGTGGATCGCGCACTTCGACGAGGCCTATCTGGCAGACGAGTTGGCGCACTGCCACCGCGATCTCGGGCAGGCCGAGGCGGCGGCGCGCTGCGCGGAACGGTCGCTGGCCGGGCATCCGGAGAGCCGGGCCCGTCGACGAGCCATCGGATATGTGCTGCTGGCCACGGCCCAGGTGCAGCAGCGCGAGATCGAGCAGGCCTGCAACACCGGCCTGAAGGCGGTGGAGTTGCTGGACACGCTCCGCTCCAACCGGGGTGCCGAGTACCTGGAGGACCTCCAGGCACGGCTGGAGCCGTTCCAGGAGGAGCCGGTGGTCAGGGAGTTCGGGGCACGACTGGGCCTCCAGGCAGCCGCGTGAACATCCGGGGCGCCGTGGCGTGAACGGCCGGAAACGGCCCGCCGCCGCGCGATCGGCGGCGTGTACAGCGCACGGCGTCCCGGTTCCGTTACTCAGGGCGCCGGAAGGAGGCCATGACCCGGAGCTGCGTGGCACGGGGTTCCGGGGACCCGGTAGCGTGAGCCGACGATTCCGAAGGTCCCCCATCAGTAGGAGTCCCGGTGACGCAGAGTGGACAGGGCGAGGAGCCCTCGGCGCGGACCGCGCGCGAAGGCATCGTGCTGCCCTCCGACGGCGGGGAACCCCTGCTGCCGGGCACGACGAACGGCCTGGGGCAGGACCCTTACGCCGGGCAGCAGCAGTACGGCGGCCAGCAGCCGCCCCCGCCGTCGGGGGGCCCGCCGGCCGGCGGGCAGACCTGGGGGCAGCCCTGGGGACCCGAGCAGAGGGCGGGGCAGCAGCAGGGGCAGTCCTGGCCGCCCCCGGAGGACCAGCGGCAGTGGGACGGGGACCGGCAGTGGGACACCCCGCAGCCGACGGGCCCCGACGCGTGGCGAGCCGCCCCGCAGGCCGGACCCGGCCAGGGCGCGGGCCCGCTGCCGCCCGAGGGGGCCCCGGCACCGTCGTCGTACGGCCACGGGGTGCCGGCCGCGCCGCTGCCGCCCATGGAGGACAGCGCCACCCGCTACATACCCCCCGTCCCCGCGCACGCCGACGAGGGCGCCACGCAGTACATACCCCCCGTCCCGGCACACGCCGACGAGGGCGCCACCCAGTACCTGCCGCCCGTCCCCGCGCCGGTGGACGAGGGCGCGACGCAGTACATACCGCCGGTCGCGCCGGGCGCCCTGCCGCCCGAGTCACCGGCCGAGTCCACCCACTTCCTCGGCCGCGCCCAGCAGAACGCTCCGGGACCGCAGCCCGGCCACGGCGGACAGCACGGCTCGCACGCCGACGCCGAGGCCACCCAGTACATCCCGCCCGTGACCGGCCAGAGCCCGTACGGCGCGGGCGAGCGGCAGCCGCCCGCCGAGTTCGACAACCTCTTCCGCAGTGGCGGCGACGACGGCCCGGCCGGGGCCACCCAGCAGATGCCGCGCTTCTCGGAGCCCGAGCCGCCCGCATACGGTGCCCACCCCGCCGCCCACGCCCAGTCCGCCCACGCGCAGCCCGCCTACACCCCGCCCGGCGGCGGCTCCGGCGGGCGGCGCGCGATGCGGGACGACGACCACGGCGGCGGCCGTAGCGGCTCGCGGGTGCCGCTGTTCGCCGCGATCGGTGTGGCGCTCGCAGTCGTCGGGGTCGGCGCGGGCGCGCTGCTCTCCAGCGGGGGCGGTGCCGACAAGGGCGACGACAACAAGACCGTCGCCGTGTCGGCGCCCGCCACCGAGGACTCGGCGTCGGCGTCGACCGACGCGGCCGAGCAGCAGGCGGTCGCCCTGGACGAGCTGCTCGCGGACAGCGGCAGCAGCCGGGCGGCCGTGATCAGCGCGGTGGCCGACGTGAAGAAGTGCGACAACCTCGGCAAGGCCGCGGCCGACCTGCGGGACGCGGCGAAACAGCGCACCGGGCTCGTGACGAAGCTGTCCGGTCTGACCGTCGACCAGCTGCCGGACCACGCCGCCCTGACCACCGCGCTCACCAAGGCCTGGCAGGCCTCCGCCTCCGCCGACAACCACTACGCGGCCTGGGCCGACCAGGTGGCCGCGGAGAAGGGCAAACTCTGCAAGAAGGGCCAGGCCCGCTCCACGGGCCAGACGCAGGAGGCCAACCGCGCGAGCGGCACGGCCAGCGCCCAGAAGAAGAAGGCCGCAGAACTGTGGAACGTGATCGCGAAGACGTACGGCCTGACAGAGCGGCAGCCGGTGCAGCTGTGAGCCCGGAGGCGGCGGGCCTGGAGAGGGCGGGCCGGCGCCGGCTCAGTCGACGTCGGCGTTCTCCAGCGTCTGCGTGACGTCGACGAAGCCCTCCTTGGCCGCCGCCAGCCTGCCCTGCCTCACCGACTGGAGGGTCACGTTGGCGTTGACCAGGCGGGGGAAGCCGATCGAGGCGAGCTGGTCGGTGAACTCCCAGCGCAGGGTCGGTGTGAGCCCGCCCGTGCTGACCTTCAGGCCGTCGTCGAGGGCGCCGGTGACGGTGTCGGCGGTCACCGCGCCGCCACCGAGCGACTCCACGACCTTCTTGAACACGGTGTAGGCGATCCAGGTGGTCTGCACGCCCGTGTCCGCCGGGTCGATCCGGGTGTCCGAGAAGGCGCTCTCGCTGATCACCTTCTTCATCGGGTCCCACCGCGGGTCGCTCGCCACCGGGTACCAGCCGGTGACGTAGGCACCCTCGAAGGCGCTGGACGCGCCACCCGTGGAGTTGATCACCGTCTGGTCGACGCTGCCGAGGACGGTCGCGGTGCTCACGGCGGGATGGTCCCCGCGGTCACGCCGGAAGGAGTCCATGAAGGTGCCGGTGCGGTCGCCGAGGGCGGGGATCACACATCCCTTGTCGTTCTCGCCGGAACCGTTCTCGCTGGAACCGTTCTCGCCGGAACCGTCCTCGGCGGTCGCCTCCTTCAGCGCGGCCTCTGCCTGCGCCGAGTACTCGGTGGCGTCCTCCGCGGCCCGCTGGTCCACGGCCTTGACGTGGCCGCCGGCCGTGAGTCCGGCGTCGAGCATGGCGGGCAGGGTGTCGCCCGCGATGGTGTCGGGGCGGACGAGGGCGACGCGGCCGCAGTCCGCGGCCAGCTCCTTGCCGAGGCCCGCCAGCAGAGCCGGCTGGCCGCCGTTGACGGGGTAGGAGAGCGGGCTGATGAACTCCTCGTTGGTGACGCCGTAGCCGCCTATGTAGGGAATGCCGGCGCCTTCCAGATGCGGGAGGAAGGACTTGGAGTGCTGGCTGTAGGAGCCGAGCACGGCGACCGCGTTCGCCTTCACGGCCTGCCGGGCGCACTTCGCGGCGTCCACGGTGTCGTTGTGGTCGTTGCAGGTCAGCACCTTGAGCCGACGGCCGTCGAGGCCGCCGTTGGCGTTGATCCAACGGGCGTAGGCGCTGGCGAAGGCGGGCATGCCGGGCTTGTTGGTGGCCGCGGTGCCCTCGGGCGCCCACGTCATCACGACGATCAGGTCGTCCCCGGAGCCCCCCGTGGCCCCGGGGACGAGCCCGCATCCCGCGGCGAGCGACGCACTGGCCACCAGGGCGCCCGCCGACAGCGCGGCGGATCTGAAAGACCTGGTCGGGCGGTGGGCCCCGAGGAGGAAGGTACTTCGCATGCGTTGCCTGCCGGTCATGTGCACGCACGATTCCGCCACATGACCAACCTCCGAGTGACCCACGGTCGACGCCGGGTGACAGGGAGGTGAATTGCGGGGGGCTGGTGAGGGGGGCGGGACGGGGAAACGTACGATCGATGACCGTGCAAGGTTCGGAGAACTCTTCCCGTCGCGGCCGTCGCTCCCCCACCATGGGCGGCATGCCACTCAACGACATGCCGTGGTGGCGCTGGCGCAGCAATGTGCGCTCCGCGCTGCACATGCTCTCCGACCCGGTGTTCCAGCGGGACGTCTGGCTGGCCGGCGTCGACGGATACGGGGACGTCACCGACGCCGTGTACCGCCTGGTCGAGGACACCTGGCTCGACAACTGGTCCGCCGAGAAGTACGTCGGCACGATCTTCCGCGACTCCCAGGAGGCCGCGCTCGTCGACACCGCCGTGCTGCGCGTCCTGCGGATCATGCACCAGGTCGGTCCCGACGCCCCGGTCTCCGCGTACGTCGACCACGAGGGCTGGCCCGACGCCGTACGGGCGGCACGCGACGCCCACGTACGCCTCGCGGCGGCCGACGGCGAGGAGCCGGACGTTCCGCCGCGCACGCTCGAAGTGCTGCGGATCATGACGAGGACGGCGTGAGAAGTGCTGCCGATCATGACGCCGGCGGCGTGACGGGACAGGAGGGGTGATTCCGTCCTGCGGACGGCGTTCCTGCGCGTGTGACCTGTCATGAGACCCTGTGCTGCATGAGTGAGCAGTCCACCCGCGCCACGGCGACCCTCGCCGACCAGTACGTCCTGACGCTGTCCTGCCCCGACAAGCAGGGCATCGTGCACGCCGTGTCGAGCTACCTGTTCATGACCGGCTGCAACATCGAGGACAGTCAGCAGTTCGGCGACCACGACACGGGACTGTTCTTCATGCGGGTCCACTTCTCGGCGGAGTCGCCGGTGACCGTGGACAAGCTGCGGGCGAGCTTCGCGGCGATCGGTGACTCCTTCCACATGGACTGGCAGCTCAACCGGGCCGACGAGAAGATGCGCATCGTCCTCATGGTCAGCAGGTTCGGCCACTGCCTCAACGACCTGCTGTTCCGCGCCCGGACCGGCGCGCTGCCGGTGGAGATCGCGGCCGTGGTGTCCAACCACACCGACTTCGCCGAGCTGGTGGGTTCGTACGGCGTTCCCTTCCACCACATTCCGGTGGCGAAGGACAACAAGGCCGAGGCGGAGGCGCGGCTGCTGGAGATCGTCCGCGAGGAGGGCGTCGAGCTGGTCGTCCTGGCCCGCTACATGCAGGTGCTGTCGGACGACCTGTGCAAGCAGCTCAACGGGAAGATCATCAACATCCACCACTCCTTCCTGCCGAGCTTCAAGGGCGCCAAGCCGTACCACCAGGCGCACGCGCGGGGCGTGAAGCTGATCGGCGCGACGGCGCACTATGTGACGGCCGACCTCGACGAGGGGCCGATCATCGAGCAGGAGGTCGAGCGGGTCGGGCACGACGTCACGCCCGACCAGCTCGTGGCCGTCGGGCGGGATGTGGAGTGCCAGGCGCTGGCCCGTGCCGTGAAGTGGCACGCGGAGCGGCGGATCCTGCTGAACGGGCGGCGCACGGTCGTCTTCGCGTGAGCGAGCCGCCCCCTGCGGGCGGGCGTTGTCGGCGAATCCCGCCGGGCCGAGGACAAAATCGCGTCCGCCGGGCCTTGTGCCGCCGGGCTCGCGTGGTCCCGGGCCCGTGTGGTGTCGGGCCGTCGTGGTCCCGGGTTCGTGTGGTGTCGGGCCGTCGTGGTGTCGGCCCTGTGGTTCCTACATCCGGCTCAGGGACGCCGCCGCGGACAGTACGTCGCTGATGGCCTTGCGGTCGCCCACCTGGCCCGCCGCCGCTTCCTCCGGGGAGACGTGGCCCGCCGCGAGCCGGCAGAACTCCACGTCGTCCAGGGCCACGTGAGCCACCTCGTGGTCGGCCGAGCCCACCGCGGCGGGGGAGTCGAGGGGGATGAGCCACTCGCCGCCGCCCCGCCCCTCGATCTCCAGCCGCAGGCTGCGGCCGGGGCGGCCGGCGGTCACCAGGTGCCGGGTCTCGCCCGGTGAGGTGAGCCCCGCGCGGCGGCGGTCGGCGAGGGCGCCGGGCAGCATCCGGGCGGTCAGGTCGATCATGTGGCGCAGATGACGCGGCGCGGGCGGCTCGTAGGGGTAGTCGACGGCCTCGGCGATGTCCACGGCGTGCACCCAGCATTCGAAGGCGCGGTCCACCAGCGCGTCCCGCAGCGGCAGTTCGAAGTCGCCGTACGACACCGGCAGGGTGCCGGGGCCTCCCACACGCTCGGCTCCGCCCGCGCGGGAGGTGCCCCCACCCGTGAAGCACGCCGTACGGACGACCGCGTGGGTCTGGTCCCGCCAGGGACCGCGCACGGACCGGGTGGGCGGGAAGTGCGAGGCATCCCAGAACGCCTCCGTCCGCTCGGCCGGCGATCCCACCGGCTTGCCCGCCGAGCCGCCCGTGACCGGTCCCAGCGGATCGTCGAGGCCCAGCGCGACGGCGACCAGCCCGTCCACCGCGATCAGGTGCGCGATGACGCCGGCGACGGTCGTACGGCGGCTGGTGGCGTCCGCGCCGCGGAACCAGCGCAGACGCACGGGCGCGTGCCACTCCCCGTCCCCGAAGTCCTGGAGCAGCGCGTCCAGCCGCGCGGTCTCGGCGTCGTACGACATCGCCCAGTCGGGCACCGGGATGCGCGGCGGGCGCCGGTCCAGGCAGCTCTCCAGGACGCGGGTGCGCAGGGCGGGGTCCAGGTCGAGGCTGTCGGGACGCTGGAGCAGGCCGACCGCCTCGCGCAGCCGCCGGGCCTCGTCGGCGCAGGCCCCGCAGTCGCCGAGGTGATCCTCGACGGCGGCGGTCTCCTCGGCCGAGCAGGCGGCCAGCGCCCAGGCTCCCAAGAGCGCCTTGAGGACGGGGTGTTCCAGGCGGAGGGGCCCGGCCTGGGCACCGGCGCCGCTGTCGGCGGCGTGCGGCACGGCATGGCCGCCATGGTCCGCGTCGGTCATGCCGCACCCCCGTAGCGTCCGGGCGGGGCGCCGGGGGCGGCGGCCTCGTGGGCCGTGGAGAGCAGTTGCAGGCCGAGGCGGAGGCGGCGACGGGCCTCGTCCTCGGTGACACCCAGGTCGGCGGCGGTCTGGCGGTAGTCGCGGCGCTGGAAGTACGCCAGCTCCAGGGCGGCGCGCAGCGGGGTCGGCATCGACTGCACGATGTAGTCGGCGCGGGCGGCGACCGAGGCGTGCCGGACCTTGTTCTCCAGTTCCTCGGTGCTGCCGGAGCCGTCCAGCGCGAGCGCCGCGCTCTCCGTGGCGCGCAGGCGCTGCACGGCCAGGCGGTGGGTCAGGGCGGCGACCCAGCTGCGCAGGGGGCCCTGTCGGGGGTCGTAGGAGTCGGGGTGCTCCCACACGTGGGCGAAGACCTCGCGGGTCACGCCGTCGGCGGCCCGCTCGTCCCCCAGCACGCGATGGGCGAGGCCGTGCACGAGCGAGGCGAACCGGTCGTACAGCTCACCGAGGGCGGCGGCCTCCCCGCGTGCGAGCCGCTGCTGCATCTTGCGGTCCCAGCGGGGCGGTGCGTCCTTGTTCGCCATGCGGCCCCCTCAGCCCTGCCCGTGCCCGGCGCTCCCACCGGGGCCTGTCCCTGTCCAGCCTGCGTGCATCGGCACCTCGAAATGTAGTCGGCACGTCCGACGACGCACGCCCCTTTGCTGCAATGTGCGCCCCCCGTGCCGCGGAGGGTGGTAAAGGCACGCTCGGCGCGTCTACCCGCCCTGCTCGCGATCAGGCTTGATCGGAGTAGATCGAACAGGACCGATACCGACTGGAACAAGCCTCTTTCTTGCATGGGCTGTTTTTCACCCGGCGTTTCGGGGAACGGCCGCTGGGCAGCCGCGCTGCGAGGAAGCGAAGGGACAGCTTCCGTTCGGGCGGATGAAAGGCGTGGTGGTGGCTTTCAAAGTGACCGGTGGTGAGCGGGGCGGATGGGCCGTGCTCCGCGTGTCGGGCGAGCTGGACCTGGTGACGTCACCCGTGCTGCGTCAACGGGTGCACGACGAGGTGGCCGAGGGCCGCCACAGTCTCGTCCTGGACCTCTCCGAGGTGCATTTCTGCGACTCCAGCGGGGTCGGCGTCCTCATCGCCTCCCGGCGGCTGATCCGCTCCTGCCGGGGACGCCTGCGGCTGATCCTGCCGGCCCGCGGCGCGGTCGAGGACTCCCACGTCAACCGCGTCCTGGGCGCGCTGGGCGTGCGCCGCCTCTTCGATGTGTACGGCGATGTCGCCGAGGCCGTCGAGGACGGCGCCGAGCCGCTGTCCGCCTGACCGGATCAGGTGAGCCGCGTCACGCTTTCCGCCACATCCTCGTACCGGAATTCCCTCGGTCTTGGCACAGGTGTCACCTTCCCGCCGCCCGGGTGTCGCCGGCGTCGTACGCTCCCCTGCGGAAAGACCCACACCCGACGTGATGACCTAAGGCGGCCCAAAGACATGGTGAGCAGCGAGTACGAGCGCAGGATCGCCGCCCGGTTCGCCATCTTCGACCAGGACGGCAACGGCTGCATCGACCGCGTGGACTTCGCCTCCGCGGCGAAGGCCGTCCTCTCCGAGTTCGGCGTGCCGGCCCGCTCCGACAAGGGACAGGCGCTGTACGGCGGAGCCGAGGCGTTCTGGCAGGGCATGGCCGGGATCGCCGACCGGGACGGGGACCAGCGCATCACCCGCGACGAGTTCGTGGGCGGGGCCGTCAAGCGGCTCCGCGACAACCCCGAGCGGTTCGCCGAGATCGCCCGGCCCTTCCTGCACGCCGCGCTCGACATCGCGGACGCGGACGGCGACGGGCGGGCCACCATCGACGACACGGTGCGGGTCCTGAGGGCCCTGGGAGCGAACGAGGAAGCCGCCCGCGGGGCGGCGGCGCTGCTGGACGCCGACGCGGACGGACTCGTGGGAGAGGCGGAGGTCGTCCCGGCGTTCGCCCGTTACTTCACTGTGCCGGAGTAACCCGACCGCAGGGGACTCCGCCCCGGACCCCGGACCCCGGAGTTCGTCCGGGGCAAGGACGCGTTTCCAACCCGCCCTGTACGGCGACCGGTCGAGGACGCAGTCGCCCCGGCCGGGGACGCCGGGGCGGGCAGGTGTCATGCGGACGTCCAGGAGTTTTTCCCGCGAGACTGCCGACCGGCAGGCGTACGAGGCCGCCGACGCCGTGCTCATCGCACGCGCCGACCGCCTCGTCGCCGTACGGGACGGCGAATTTCCCGCCGACAAGGGCGGCGGCACCGCCGACACGGTGCTCGAAGCGCGAGCGGCGGGCATCCCCGTCGACGTCGTGCGGCCGGAGGGAGCCGCCCGCCGAGGCTGAGCGCAAGGCGATGAGGTGCCGCAGGAACCTAGCGGCTCCCCGCGAGCGTGCGGTCGAGAAGCGGGAGCAGGCGGTCCCAGTGGCGTTTCAGGCCGGTGGAGTCGAAGGCGTCGGTGTCGGACATCGTGAAGCCGTGGGCGGTGCCGGGGTAGATCTCGGAGGTGTAGTCGAAAGCCGCCGCGTCCAGGGCCTCGTTGAGTCTGCCCAGGGCCTCGGGTGTCAGGTCGCTCTCGGCGTGGCCGAAGTGGGTCTGGGCCGTGATGTCGGCGAAGGCGCCGGGGCCGTCCGCGCTCACGGGAGCGTGGAACGCGGCCAGGGCGGCCACCTGGCCGGGGTGGGCCGCGGCGGTGCGGGTCGCCAGGAGACCGCCGATGCAGTAGCCGGTCACCGCGACCGGCCCGGGGGCGACCTCGGGCCGGGTGGTGAGGAAGCTGAGGTAGGCATCCGCATCGCGCAGGGTGCGTTCGGCGGTGTGCGCCTCGATCAGGGGCATCAGCTGGGCGAGGACCGCGGGCCGGGCCTCTCCTCCGATGTACTCGGGAAGCTCGATCACCGGTGCCGGGCCCTGCCGGTAGAAGAAGTTGGGGACGAGCACGTAGTACCCGTGCCCGGCCAGTTCGCGGGCCATCTCCCGCAGCACGGGCCGGATGCCGAAGCCGTCCGCGTACATCAGCACCCCGGGGTGCCGTCCGCCACCGTCGGGGAAGGCGGCGAAAGCGTCGGACCGGCCGTCCGGGGTGGGAATGTGCAGCATCTTGTCGCTGGGCATGAGTGCGAGTTCTCCTGTCGTGGCTGTCGTATCGAGCTGTGGTCGACACGACAGGAGGCGGAGCCCGAGCGGCGCTCAGAGCGGCGCCGGGTCACCGATCCGTGTGTGGCGCAAGGCCGTCCCGGTGGTCATCGCCGTAAACGTAGCCCACTGGGCGGAATCGATGCCAGTGCCCCGCCCTCAACGTCCCGGCCCCGAATACCTCTCCCGCAACCGGTACTTCAGTACCTTCCTCAGCGTCTCGTTGCGTGGCAGGGAGTCCACCACCTCCAGTTGTTCCGGGAGTTTGTGCACCGACAGGCCCGCCGCTCGCAGGTGGGCCGTGACCGTGGCCAGGGTCAGGTGCTCGGATCCCTCCGGCTGTTCCACGACCGCGCACACGCGCTCGCCCCGTTCCGGGTCCGGCAGGCCGATGACGGCCACGTCACCTACCGCGGGGTGGGTGTGGAGGAGGTCCTCTATCTCCTTCGCCGAGATGTTCTCGCCCTTGCGGATGATCACGTCCTTGAGGCGGCCGGTGAGGACCAGGTGGCCGGTGCCGGTGACGTGGCCCAGGTCGCCCGTGCGCAGGAAACCGTCCGGGTCGAAGGCCTCCGCCGTCTGGGCCGGGTCCAGGTAGCCCTGGCAGACGGCCTCTCCGCGCAGCCGTACCTCGCCGTCCACGATCCGTATCTCCATGCCCTCCGGCGGGCGTCCCTCCGTCGTCGCCAGGTGGCCGGCCGTGTCGTCGGGGGAGCCCATCGTGATCATCGGGACCTCGGTCATGCCGTAGCCGTGGGTGAGCCGCACGCCCATCTCGCGGACCACGCAGTGGTACAGCTCGGGGGGTTTGGGGGCTCCGCCGCCCGCGAGGAGGCGCAGGGTGGGGATCACCGGGACACCCGGCTGCTTGCGCTGTTCCGCGAGGAACATCGAGTAGAACGCCGTCGAGCCGCCGGCCACCGTGACGCCGTGCCGGCGGTACTCCGTGAGCGCGTCCGGCAGGGCGAAGTGCTCGAACATCACCGCCGGGAAGCCGTACAGGAGCAGCATCACCGTGTAGTCGGGGCCGGCGATGTGGGCGTAGGGGAAGGCCATCGAACCGACGTCGTCCGAGTTGAGGCGCAGCGCGTGGGCGAGGCAGGCGCCGCCCGCGAGGAGGGAGCGGTCCGTGTGCAGGACGCCCTTGGGGTCGGAGGTGGTGCCCGAGGTCCAGTAGATCCAGCGCACGGAGGTGCCCTCGGCGGGCGGGGCGGGGAGTACCGCGGGGTCGCCCTCGGGCAGGTCGTCGTACGCCTCGAAGACGCCCTTCGCGCCCAGCCGGCGGGCCATCTCCGTGTGGTCGAAGCCGCGCCACACGCCCGGTACGGCGAAGAACTCGGCCTTGGACTCGCGCAGGGCGAAGCCGACCTCGCGGTCCCGGTAGAAGGGGATCACCGGGGTCTGTACGGCGCCGAGGCGGGCCAGGGCGAAGGAGAGGACGGCCGTCTCCAGGCGGGTGGGGAGCTGCCAGGCGACGACCGTGCCGGGGCGTACGCCCATGCCGTACAGGCCCGCCGCGGTGCGCTCGGCGCGCTCGCGCAGGGCGCCGAAGGTCAGGGCGCGGTCGTCCTGGAGGAGGACCGGGCGGTCGGGGGTGAGGGCGGCTCGGCGGGCGAGCAGGTCCCAGAGCGTGCGGGACGCGCTCAGGGTGTGGGCGAGGGCAGTGGCATCGGTGGTGTCGGGCACGGCGACCCCCTGAATTCAACTGACGGACAGTCAGATCGTGGGCAGAGCGTAGGGCCGGGTGCCTTGTCGGTCCAGGGGTGCGGGGCTAGCCTGCCCGTAGACCTGAACTGACGGACCGTCAGAAAGAGCGGACCGTGTCGGCCCGGCGGAGGGGACCCATGACCGAACTGCCCCGCATCATCAGCGTCGACGACCACGTCATCGAGCCCGCACACCTCTTCGAGACCTGGCTGCCGCACAAGTACCGCGACCGCGGGCCGAAGCCGCTCACCGCCGGTATCGGCGAGCTGGCCTACGTCGGCGGCAAGTACCGGATCACCATGGACCCGGACGGCCCGCCCACCGACTGGTGGATCTACGAGGACCTCAGGTTCCCGTACAAGCGCAACATCGCCGCCGTCGGCTTCGACCGGGACGAGATGACCCTGGAGGGCATCACGCGCGCGCAGATGCGGCCCGGCTGCTGGGACCCGGCCGAGCGGCTGAAGGACATGGACCTCAACCACGTCGAGGGCAGCCTCTGCTTCCCGACCTTCCCCCGCTTCTGCGGGCAGACCTTCGCCGAGGCGCACGACAAGGAGGTCGCCCTCGCCTGCGTGCGCGCCTACAACGACTGGATGGTCGAGGAATGGTGCGGAGACAGCGGCGGGCGGCTCATCCCGCTGTGCCTGATCCCGCTGTGGGACGTCGGACTGGCGGTGGCCGAGATCCGGCGCAACGCGGCCCGCGGGGTGCGCGCGGTGACCTTCTCCGAGATCCCCACCCACCTGGGCCTGCCGTCCATCCACTCCGGCCACTGGGACCCGTTCTTCGCGGTCTGCCAGGAGACCGGGACGGTCGTCAACATGCACATCGGGTCCTCGTCCCAGATGCCGGCCGCCTCCCCGGACGCCCCGCCCGCCGTCCAGGCCGCGCTCAGCTTCAACAACGCGATGGCCTCGATGATGGACTTCCTGTTCAGCGGGGTGCTCGTGAAGTTCCCGACGCTCAAGCTGGCCTACTCGGAGGGCCAGATGGGCTGGATCCCGTACGCCCTGGAACGCGCCGACGACGTGTGGGCGGAGCACCGGGCCTGGGGCGGAGTCCGCGATCTCATCCCCGAGCCGCCGTCGACGTACTACTACCGGCAGATCTTCTGCTGCTTCTTCCGCGACAAGCACGGGGTGGCCTCGCTGGACGTCGTCGGGCGCGACAACGCCACCTTCGAGACCGACTACCCGCACGTCGACTCGACCTTCCCGCACACCAAGGAGGTCGCCCTCGACCACGTCAAGGGCCTCGACGACGAGACTGTGTACAAGCTGATGCGCGGCAACGCCATCCGCATGCTCGGCCTCGACCTCGACCGCTGATGGACCTCGCCGACAGCGCCGAGGAGGCCGCGTTCCGGGCCCGGCTGCGGGAGTGGCTGGGCAAGGCGCTCCCCACCCTCCCGCCGAGGCCGTCCCCCGCCGACTGGCCGGGGCGCAGGGCGTACGACCTCGGCTGGCAGCGGATGCTGTACGACGCCGGGTACGGGCACGTCCACTGGGACGCCCCGCCCGGCGTCCGGCTGATCTTCCTGGAGGAGACGGAGAAGGCCGGCGCGCCCTACGTGGGCGCCAACTTCGTCGGACTCCTGCACGCCGGGCCGACCGTCGCCGCCGAGGGGACGGACGCCCAGCGGGCCCGCTGGCTGCCGCCGATCCTGCGCGGCGAGGAGGTGTGGTGCCAGGGCTTCAGCGAACCCGGCGCCGGCTCCGACCTCGCGGCGCTGCGCACGCGCGCGTGGCGCGACGGCGACCACTACGTGGTCAGCGGCTCCAAGATCTGGACCTCGCACGCCGAGGTCGCGAACTGGTGCGAGCTGCTCGTGCGCACCGATCCGCAGGCGCCCCGGCACCGCGGGATCACCTGGCTCGCCCTGCCCATGGACGCGCCCGGCGTCACCGTACGGCCGCTGCGGACCCTCGCGGGGTCCACCGAGTTCGCGGAGGTGTTCCTCGACGAGGTGCGGGTGCCGGTCGGCCACCGCGTCGGGGCGGAGAACGACGGCTGGCGGGTGACGATGGTGACGCTGTCCTTCGAGCGCGGCACCGCGTTCGCGGGCGAGGTGGTCGCCTGTCGGCGGGTCCTCGGCGAACTCGCCCACGAGGCGCGGCACAACGGCCGCTGGGACGATCCCGCGCTGCGCCGCCGGCTCGGCAGGCTCAACGCCGAGTTCCGGGCGCTGTGGCGGCTCACCCAGTGGAACGTGAGCGCGGCGGAGGCCTCCGGAGGCGTGCCCGGCCTCGCGGGTTCGGTTTTCAAACTGAGGTATTCACAGGCGCGCCAGGACCTGTACGACACCGCCGCCGACGTCCTCGGGGACGAGGCCCTCGACCTCGACCGGCCCTGGGTGCTCGACCGCCTGACCTCCCTGTCGTACACCATCGCCGCCGGGACCTCGCAGATCCAGCGCAACATCGTGGGTGAGCGGATCCTGGGGCTGCCGAAGGGACGATGAGGTGCGTTTCCAACTGAGCGAGGACCAGCGGGCCTTGCGGGACGGGGTGCGCGAGGTGCTTGCGCGCCGCTTCGGGCCCCGGGAACTGCGGGCGGCGGCCGACGGGCCGCCCGCGCTCGACCGGGCCCTGTGGCGGGCACTGGGCGACGCCGGGTTCTTCGCGCTGCGGCTGCCGGAGTCCGAGGGCGGAGTCGGACTCGGCCTGCCCGAGGCCGTGTTGGCGTTCGAGGAGGCGGGCCGGGCGCTGCTGCCCGGCCCGCTGATCGCCACCCACCTCGCGGCCGGACGCGTACCGGGCGCCGCGACCGGCGAGACGGTCGTGACGGCCGTCGACGGCGGCCTGGTGGAGTGGCTGACGGAGGCGGACGTGGTGGTGGGGGACGGGGCGGTG
>NZ_JARGEF010000066.1:0-34606 GCF_033794725.1 Streptomyces sp. ID05-39B
GAGACGACACTCGGGCCCTCAACCTGCCCAGCCTCAGCCCACAGCACGAAAACGGTCCACCGACTCCGTCGGCGGACCGTCACGCAAGATCGAGGTTAACGGCACGAAGTGACCGCACAGCTTTGATCATCTTGTTCGACAGTCCTGGGACTTGATCGGCGAGGTAACCGAGGACGGTCACACCTCCCGCGATCGAGCCGACAGCCACTGCCGCCCAACCCGCCACTTCCATATGCCCTCCGAGGGTGTCGTGATGACGGGCCGGAAGACTGAAGCCTTCCGACGCCCCCGAGAGCCCTCGAAAATGAGGACTACGGACGTAACAGGAAAAGCCACTGTAGCCACTGAAGTTGTGAGGGGATAGACCTTCGCTCCCCTCTGGGCGTTGAACAAAGCGTCGCCGTACCTCGGCCCGTCTGACAGCTATCTGTCGTTCACCAGGAGGTATGCGGGCACTACGAGACAGGCCGTAGGCGCGGCCGGTTGTGCAGCTCTCAGCACTGCACTGACTAGCTCCGTGACTCTGGAGCCTGACGGGAAGACCTACGTCCCCGCAGCAATCCACAGCCTGTGCTCGCGTGCCTCGTCTGCGAGGTCGCGTGCAGCGACACTGTGGCCGGCGGCGCTGAGGTTCCGGCGGAACTCGGCCAGGTAGCTGACGCACCGCGCCGACTTGAGCTGTTCACCGAGATCCAGAGCATCGAGTGCTACGCGGCATGCCTCCTCGACGTCCCCCGCGCGCAAGTGAGCATCGGCCAGGACCATCGTCGCGAAGAAGTCGCTTCGTACATGGCTGCCGCTCATGGCGTTCTCGGCGTGGGATACGGCCCGACGGGCGCTGTTGACGTCGCGGAAGCAGTGGGCGGCTTCGGCGGCAAGCTCGGCCTCGTCGAAGTAGCTGATCCACTCCGGCTCGTCGTCGCTGTTTCGACCTTCGAGCGCCTTGGTCGCCGCGCTGAGAGCCGTCTCGCACGCGGCGACATCTCCGGTGCGAGCAAGTGCACGTGCCTCCATCGCATGGAACTGAGCGCGCAGCGTCGGCGTGGCCACCGGGGAGATACCCATGAGCGCCGCACGGGCAAGAGTCGCGGCCTGGGTATATCGCCCCAAGAAGGTCGCCTGATGGCTCATCGCTGACAGGATGCTGCCCGCGAGCCGGCGGTCGTTGGCGTCCTGGGCGAGGCGGAGGGCCTGGAGGAAGTACCTCTGGGCGAGTCCGTGGTGACAGGCGTCGTAGGACATCCAACCGGCAAGGAGCGTCGCTTCCGCCACGGTCGAGAACAGGGCCCGGCCTACCTGCTCGGTGTACCGGCCTTGCAGGAGTGGAGTCACATCGTTGTTGAGGTACTGGATGACGGAGTGGCGTGCGTGGTCACCGCCGAACTGATCGTCAAGCTGGGCGAACATGTTCGCGGTGGTCTTGATCGCTGCCACGTCGCCGAGACCGACTCGCACTCCCTCGGTACGCGGCCGGGGAATGCTCGGCTCGGGGGCGACCAGCCACCGGAGTGACGCTTCGTTCCACGCTGGCTCGGACGGCTCCGCAGTGAGTAGCGGGTCGTAGTGGTTGAGATCCGCGCGCCACAACTGGCTGACTGTCTGAATGGCGTCATCAGGGCTGGCGGGATATGAGACGTCGAGGACTGGAGCGTCCTTTGCCTCTCCGCGGTCCAGGCCGAGTTCCGCCGGACTCGTGGCGAAGGCGTCGCACAGAAGCGGACCATAGAAGTCGTCGGGCGAACTGTGCCCGTTCTCCCAACTCGCAATGCGGCGCTTCACACTGGCATCCGAAGGGAGTTGGTGCCCGCGCTGGGATGCTGCTCGGCGTAACTCCCTCACTAACCGCGGCTGACTCCAGCCCCGGCCTGTGCGAGCTTCACGTAAGCGGGCACTGGTCGGCTTCATGAGGACGTAGCCCTTCACTCCCTGCGCGTACGCCGGTGCGACAACTCGCTCTGCCCGACCGAATGTACGCGCTGGTCATTGCTTCGTGCAGGTAGTAATCGGAGATCCTTCGCGAGGAGCGGGTGACGGGGGATGACGTGATGGGCGTGGGTGCGTCATCCCCCGTCACCTCTTCGTCATCTGCCCTGGCCAGGTACCGGGCCAGGAGTCTGGACCTACGGCGGCATCGAGGCCGCACCGCAGTCAGACTGAGGGTGAGACGACGTGCAGAGGATGACCAGGCGGGGCATGGAATGGCTGTCTGCGGCAGCGGACAAGCCGACTGAGTGCCGACAGGTTTGGGCGGATGACCCGCGGATGCCCTGCTTGCTGCCGACCGGCCGTTTCTTCGACGTGGTGAGCGTGGAACAGCGCCTCGGAATGGAGATGTTCGACCGTCTCCAGCGCAGTGGGATGCCTGTCGGCCCCTCGGTCGTCGACCGCAAGGCGCAGCGAGTCGGATTCTTCCTGGGCTCGCAGAGCCAGGAGACCTTTACGTACTACCTTGGCCGCGAAACCTCGTCTCCACCTCAGTACCGCTACCTCAGCGAGGGCTCGGCCGTCGTCGTACCCGGCCCCATTCCGCTGTCCGAAGACCGCTACCAGTGGCTCCGGGCACCGACGCGCCGGCCGGAGGCCAACCCGCTGCGGCCGGTGGCGCTCGCGACTGCGCTGGTCGCCTCCGCGGAGCTCCTGGCAAGGATCGACCGCTTCGACGAGCAGTACCCGACTCCGTACGCGGCGGTTGCTGCGCTCCTCGAGGAGACGACCACCGATGCCGGATGAGCCGACCGTCGGGCGCGACGCTGCCGCATGGTCGCCTCTCGACAGCGACGGCTGGTACGCGGCTCGAAACGCCACCACCGCATTGCGGGACGTCCTCGTGCGAGCGGGCCTGGAGAAGGACTTCCCCTACCTGCGTGCCGACTTGAACGCCTTCGGACACGGCCTCGTCGAGCTGGGACGCGTGTCCCCCGACACGGCCGAGCGTCTCGCGGAGCTCCTACGCCTGGCACTGGCAAGCGGATACGGCCGCGACCGTGACGGCGACGATCACGCGTCAACCACCGTCGAAGAACACAAGGGAAGGATCTGACGTCATGACCGACCGGCGAGGAGTGGTGGCCAAACGGGCGGAGGACCTGGTGCCCGGCGTGCCCTACGTCCGAGGCTGGAACCGTGCGCGCCGAAGCGCCGGCACCCTGGCCGATCAGCTCGTCCTGCTCGGGCTCGACTCCGACTTCCCCGGCTTGGTGGCCGACGTGAACGTCCTCGGCGACGGATTGGTGCAGCTCGGGACCGTGCGCCCTGACGCGGCCGAAATGCTGGCCAAACTCATCACGGCAGGACTACAAGCGGAGCTGCAGGGCACGACGGCCGATTCGCCTGCGGTCTGAACCGCTCCTCGAACGCCGGTTGGCCACGGTTCGAGCGTGCTCCCGCGGTCGGCTGGTCCAGCCCCGTACGACATCGCCCCCACAGCGCTGTCGTACGGGGCTTCTCGCTGTCCCGGCGAACTTGGTTTGCCTGCCGCTCGGCCGGGACCGGCGCCCCAGCGCCGCAGCCCGGACGAACGGCAGGCCAACGATGACTTCGGCTTGGGACGCTGCCTACGCGGGTCGCTCGTCTGTGCATGCGGTTGACGTGCACCCTCGCTAAGCTTCAGCGGTCTCCCGACGATTCCGCGCTTGATCTGGTGCGCTTGTGGTGCAGTGCGCAGACGGACGAGTACGCAGGAGGTCACCTATCGACGCGTGCTCCGCCGTCGCCTTATCGGTACTGGCACACGTAGTCGCAGCACGGCGAAGCCGCCGCCCCCTGGGTGAAGGACGGGGATCGGCGGTGGCCGGTCAGGTGAGGTCGACGAGGGTGGGTGTCACCTCGTTCTCGAGGTCGTACTCGGAGAACTCCCATGTCGTGACCACCGCGTCTTTCGGGACGCGATAGACGAACTGCATCTCGTCGTCGAATCCTGGCTGCAGCTGCGCGTTGCATTCCGGGTTGCCGGCGACGTCGTAAAGATCTTCGATCGTGTCGAAGCGTCGGTCCTGGTCGTCGATGAGAGCGTTGACGATGGGTAGCGAGCAGGTCAGGTCCATGCTGGCCTTGCCCTCGTTACTGACGACGGTCTTGAGGATCACGTATTTGGCGTCGGCACCTGCAGACTTGCGGGCTCCGGCGAACGTAACGGTGTCGGCTTCAAGCACCTTCGTGACCTTGACGACGGCTCCAGCGTTCCGAGCCTCCTCGCCGACCTGGGCGTCAGCGGTTTGGTCGGTTGCCGCTGCTGCGTCCTCTTCGACTGCGGCCTCCGGCTCGACGGTTTCCGTCACGGTGACGGTGGGCTGTGGCGTCGCTGCGTCGTCGCCGCTGCCGGATATGGCGATACCAGTGGCGACGATGGCGGCGGCAATGATGCCCGCGCCGCCAATGATGTAGGCGTTGGTGTGGTTCTTCTTAGCGAGCCGCGGCGGCTGAGCTGGCATCGGCGGCGTGCTGTCGGTGCTCATGGTCCCCCTGGGACGGTGCTGTTGTGAGGCGAATCATCCCCTGGGGGAGGCGGTGCTGATAGCAGTTGGCCACTCTCGGCATAGCCGATGTGGCGCTGTTGTCGTCGCGCGGGGGATGGCGGTGCGTGGAGCCAACTGACTTCGATGGCCCGGCGCGGGTCTCTCGGCCGGTTCGGTAATCGTGACGACGTCTACTCTGGCAAAGCGCGACACCGCTTTAGGAGAGCGGCTGGCTATCTCCCTCCTGAGGTGCGGCTTCACCGGGCCAGGAAACGGGCGGGTACTTGCTCATGAGGCACCGGTGTTGACCGTGGCTGACCCCTACATCTGACACGGTTGTGGCATGCGACCTCTTCGCCGTGAGATGCCGCACTGAGCGGCTGAAGAGTTGATGCGAACAGATCTGACATGCTTCCGTTCCCGGCAAGATGACACCGCGCAGGTAGAGACGCTTCACGACGGCCGTTCTGCTGGGTGATAGACGCAGGAAGCTGCACGGGATAGCGCCTGCGCTTTCTTGTCGATCTGCTTCCGCCCCAGCATCTCCCAACCCACAATGAGTGCGTGGCCAGCGTTTCGCGGGTGTTCAGGGCTTGGGATGTCCTGAGGCCATGCATCCGGAACGACGTCGAGTTCTTGATCGCGAATGCTCTTGGCTTCTAATTCCCAGACAGAATTCTGAGGGTTGTCGGATATGCCAGTCGGCCCTATGCCGCACTCGTCGAGGATCCTTCTAACGTATACGGAAGTTCCGTCATCATGCGGCTTGAAAGCTGCACTAGATGGTCCGAGCACCTCGTTGGTTACGCTGTCGTAACGCATCATCCTGGGATTCTCGGTGCTCACCCAGCGCCAGAGCAGATCGCCATCAGGGATCTCCTGCTCTTCGTCCATCCCCACCCCCGATAAATCGCTGCTCACCTAGAGGCAAACCTTCTTGCTTGAGCAGAAAAAGCAGACAGGATTTTACGGAATTCGGCGAGCTGATCCCGTTGTAGTGGGAATGTGAACTCCGATTCGGCCTCTGTTTCTCCGTCCGCCAAGGCGCAGCCTGACCGGCCGTCGCCTGAGACTTCAATCTCAATCGAACTTCCGCTTACGTGCCACTCGGCTTGCAGGCCGCCATCGGGCAGCGGGAAAAATTGCGGCGGCAGACTTCCGCGATCCATCACAGCGAGAAGGGCATGCAGCATTGCAATGGCTGCATCTACAGTAACCCGCCCGGCGCGAAAACCGTCCCAACCCTCAGGTAGGGCGAGGAGATTGTTGATCTTATCGACCGCTGCACGCAGGTCGGGAATTCCGGATCCCTCTTCCTGGACGGCGATGGTGACCGAGGGGCCTGCCTTACCCCGTGGGCTGCGGCGGCTGGTGACGGTTTCCCCAGGGATGTTGGCCGGTGTCGATCTTTTAGTGGTGAGACCCGTTACCACCGGGCTCATAGTCTCGACTTCCATGACAGTCATGAGCGTTTCCCCCAGCGTTCATGAGCGGCCTCTGTTGTGATTTCCGCGAAGCTCCGCACTAGGTGATCATGCGCTTCCTTGATCGAATCAATAACGCCTTCGATTGAGCTTTCTGCCGGTTTTCCCTGGGCTGTCATCGTGAGGAATGTCCCGGGTGTTCCATTCTCTACAACTCCAGGCTCAATCGATACGCGTAGGAAGAAGTCTCTGCCTGTAAGGGTCGATTCGATCGGGAAATCAAACGCTATCTGAGAATTTGCGGGCCGGCCAAGGTGGTGAGTGGCGAAATCGGGCCACGTGTGGAAGATATCTTCCAGATCCCATCGACTGGCTCCGTCTGTGCGCAATGCGTTGATGTAGCTCAACTCGACGTGTAGAAATTCGAGCTTAGTTCGGAAGTGTTCTTCGACAAAGCGTGAGAGTTCAGTGGCTCGTTGAGTCAGAGTCTTCAACACGTAATCGAAGCGGGGGTAATCGACTCCGTCGCCTCGCCCGCGCCAATTGACAATTAGGCGATCGGGCTGGAGCTGTACGAGATCCTTCGAGTCCTCGCTAAGGAACCAATAGCGAATTTCACGCAGTGAAGGGAAGTCGATGCGAATAGTTGGCCCCGAATCTCCGGATGCCGCTTCGGCAGAAGGAAGTGTGGCTTGCTCCTCAACCACGGGAAGGTCCGACTTCCACAGGTCATACAACGGAGCTAGCCGGATTCCGTTCAGTTCCGGGACCTTGCGAAACTTCACGCCACAGGCCACTTCCACCACTGGCGGCTGGTCGAAGTTCGGCAATCCTGCCACTGCAGCCTCCTCGGTATCCGTGCCTGTCGTCATGCCCGGCTTATGAGTCATGCCCCCCGCTCCCAACGCAGACACCTGCCCACGTGAGAACGAGAATAGGTGCGCAGCGCCTCACTGTCGACGGGGAAGTGTGACATGAGTCACCCATAGTAGTGAAGCTGTTACTTCTGTTCACTCTCGTGCCCACCTTTGGCGCGAGTGTGGATGCTCGTTGCTCGGCGTCAGGTGCGACCAGATGGGCTTCGGGCCCGCGTCTCTCGTAGCGCTGCATTGAGGGACCGTCCAGCCAGGCTCCATAGAAGCCGGCGCCCGTGGAGTCTCAATGACCGAGTCAAACCGTCGGCGATCTTGAAAACCGTAGTGGCGCGAGTCATCCTCAGCCTGGCCGTCTTGCAGGCCCTCGGTCTTGTTCCCATCATTCGTCGACTGCGCGGATCCGACTCGTCGGTTCGTTTCATGCGCGCCATGATCTGCTGGACGCCGTCGGCTCCCTGCTGATCTTCGGCGGCCTGATGCTGGCTCCGCGCTCGCCGACGTCACACGGCCTGATCCAACCGACAGGCGCTAACCTCTCGGTGCACTACTTCTTCATGCCCTGGGTCTTGTCGGGGATCTTGATGAGCTGGGTTTTTGCTGGTCAGGGGCTGCGGGATCGCGCGCCTGGTGGTCGTCGCTGGTCATCCTTGGCCACTGTTGAGCGGCCTTGGACGGCCCAGGGGCGGCCTGGCCTTGCCCGGTGCGAGCCTCGCTCGGCTGACGGCTGGCACCTTCGCCACGGCCCGTCTCAGCCTCAGCCGACGAAAGCCCGCCACGACGGCGCGTAAGTCGACCGACCAGGCGCGCGTGTGCCTCGCTGCACCCCCACAGGCCTCAGCCACGTATCGGTGCCGTCGACCAGAGCAAGCCCGCGACGGCAGGACCGCAGTGCTCAGTCGTGGGAGCCGACCGGTGACGGCGGCGGCTGGCGACACATCGGCTCGGGTGCTCTGATGCAGCAGAACGGTGTCCCCAGCGGGGTCCCCCGCTGGTTCCCCGCAGCAACTGGCGGGCCTGAGCGGGTCCTGACTGCTGGCGCGAAGTCGTTGTCAGCCAGCCTGACGGCAGGTTCGAGAGCTCTTGATTCAGAATGCGATCAACAGGGGAAAGCGGCATCCTGAGAACAGGTGCAAATGCAGGTACAGCCGCCTCTCGACGTAATCGTCGGCGTGCTGCGCGTACGCCTCAGATTAGTTAACGCACTCGCGGATTCCAGCAGCTTACATTCCTGCGACCCCAAGACTGGAGGGCTTTGCCATGTCGCGCGCAGTAACTCCTGTAAAGAAGGCGCGAAAGGGTGTAGCGGAGAGTCACGCCGACCGGGAACGGGGAGACCCGCCCAGAGAGCAGCTTGTCAAATATTTTCCGCTTGAGACGAGCGCTACATACCTGGCAACCTCTGCGATTATCGTTCAAGGCACTAAGGCAGATACGGCACCACGAACGATCTGGCTTCTAGTTGTATTCGTGGTACTTCTTCTTGTTACCCTAGTGGATCTTCTGCGACTCTATCCAGGAAATGAGTATCGGCGCCGTTGGGCTCCTGTCGCAATTGGCATCGGGGCCTACGCAATCTGGGCTTACGGCATGGTAAGCCTCGCGGACGAGTTGGGTATCTTTAACGGTGTGGCCGCTGCTGTTCTTGCTGCTCTATATCTGGTCGTGGCGGCCCGAGTGGTGCCCGAGAAAGCGTGACACAAACGACCTGTGAGCCCAGGTGATCCGAAATGATGGAAGCGCTTCGAACTGTCGGCCAGCAGGCTATGGAAGATTTCCATGGACCTCTAAGCTTTCCTTATGTTCATGGTTTGCTCATCGAGACAGACCCCGACATGCGAAACCTTTGGGAAATTCGGACCACAATGTCGACCGATGAGTGGCGAGAGTTTGACTCACAACTCGCCCACTTTTACCATTTCAGGCGGCGAGAGCTTGGGTACGAAGTTCCGCCTTCGGTCTGGCCGGTGACGTCTGAGCAGGGCATTGTGCGCGGGCATGAAGCTCCCCCTGTCGACCTCGGTTGGCGTTGCCGAACGCTGGACGAGTTGCGCAGTATTCGCGGACGGAAGGGGCCCGAGCGGCCTGGAGTGATGTTTACCATTCTCTATGATCCATCCATTCCTCTAGGCGCCTTTGAAGAGCTGTCAAGCATCGCAAGTGAGCTTGGGTGGCGCGTTCGCCTCGCAGCGCGACGCACAGCCGTCGCTCTTGCGGGATCACGTGACAAGCACCGTCCACTTGTCGGCGGAATTTCCCTGGGGGAAAATGGGTGCACAACCAGGGGAACTCTGGGAGGTTTCCTTGACTTGAACGGCGATCGGTACGCCGTCACTTGCGGACATGTGATCAAGGAATCCTGCATCGCTACTCAGCCAAGCGAGCGAGACGGTGGAGCGGGGATGATCATCGGTAATTGTCTGCGCACTAGTGAGGGGATGCTTGCGGGAGAGGATCAACCGTGCCGAGGTGCTGGCGAGGAGAATAGAGTTGACGCCGCAATCATCAAGGTCCATCCGAATGTATTGATTGATGATTCGATCTTGGACCTTGGGTCGGTCAATCGAATAGTTCCTATGTCTGAAGTCATCGAAGGTCGGAGAGTTCAAGTGTCGGCACGCTCGGGGCTAAAGGATCTCATAGTTGGTGCTCTTGCGCTAAGGAGAAGCATCTCCATAGGTGACAGTTCTTACTGTTTTCAAGATCTTCTGGAGTTGCGTCGTCCTGGAGGCCACTGGGGTGTGAGCGGAAGTCTCCAAACCCCCACGCGACGCGGTGACTCCGGCTCGTGGGTAATTCAGGAGGAAGATGGTGACTACGGTTGGGTGGGGATGGTGACGGCCGGAGACGGGCCAGCCAGCTATGCTCAATTCGCTGACGTGGTTAGGAAATGGGCAGAATCTGCGGTTGACGTCGAGGTGTCGAGTCCCGCTGCCAAGACGTAGGGCTTATGCCGTGGAGCTGGGCGCCCACCACAGCGTCGTCTCTGGCGTCAGTCGGCTCGTTGTTGTGCGTGCGGCCCGGGGGCTGGCCGGGCTGGAGCGGGACGAAGGCAGGAGCGCAGGCCCGGCCGGGGGCCGGGCAGCGCGCGGGGAGCGAAGCGAGCCGCCTTGATGACGTAGAGAAAGTCTGAGCCAACTCGCCCTGTGCTACAGCCTGAACGACAGCTCCAGCTCGTCGCCCGGAAGGTGGAACTCCTCCAGGGCGAGGGGCTTGTCCGACTCGGTGAGGGTCACGCGGATGACGTGGAGCATCGGGACCCCGTCGGCGAGTCGTAGCGCCTGAGCCTGGTCGGGTAGAGGCATGCGGGTGCGGACGTACTCCGTGAAGTGGAGCTCGTGGCCGATGTTGGCGAGCGCCGTGTAGAGCTCCGGCGCCGGCGGCGGGGCTTCCTCCTCGTACTTGGTGTCGATCAGCACCGAGAACGGGACGTACGTCCGGTGGAGTTGGCGGAGGTGGCCGTGGTCCGCGGTTTGCAACGCGTCGTACGTGAACATCGGCTCGCCCGGCGGGATGCGGAGTAGGTCCGCCAGGGCGAGTGGGGCGTCGGTGCGGGTGGCTACCGGGGGCTCGGCGTCTGTCCAGCGGATGCCGTCCGCCTCGATGTAGCGGCCGTCGGTGGTCCGGCGTACGCCGCGCGGTCGCGTGTGGCTGGGGCGGTTGTGGGGGGAGCGGGCAAAGGTACCGCGGCCCATGATGGCCTCGACGAGTCCTGACGCCCGCAGTTCGCTCAGTCCCTGACGGACTGTGGGGCGCGTCACCCCGAACTGTTTCGCCAACGCCTCCTCGGACGGGAGCGGTTGGCCGGCGGGGAAGGTGCCGTCCAAGATGCCTTCGCGCAGGTAGTCGGCGATCTGCCGGTACTTGGGCTGCGTGTTCTTCGGCGGCATGCGGGCCCTCCAGGCCGTGGTCACTTCTTCTTCCGTCCATGGGCGGTACGTGCCGTCCGTGGACGGTCATAGCTTCTCCCACGCGAAGACGGTTGACAACCCGTACTACGGGCGGTCAATGTTGTTTGCGGCACCCGTACTACGGGTGGTCTAGCAACCCGAAGGAGAGGCTTTCGGGTGCCTGAGATGAGGAGATCCGAACAGTGGCAAGCCTTCCGATCGACACCGCGAAGTACACGGGGATCATCTGCGCCGTGCCCCCGGCCCCGCGGGTCGCCAACCGTGAGACCGGTCAGCTTCGCGTTGACCGCGACACGGGCAAGACCGTGTATCAGGTCGGCCTCTGCCTGATGGCGGGGACGTCGGCCGACGTCGTGAACGTGAGCGTGGCCGGTGAGCCGGCCGGGGTGCAGCTCGGTATGCCGGTGGCCGTGCGGGACCTGGTGGCCACGCCGTGGGAGAACGAGGGACGGCACGGGATCGCGTTCCGCGCAGCGGAGATCCGGCCCCTGAGCGCTCCCGCTACTCCGGCGGGTAAGGGGGCCAGTCAGTGATGAAGCTGGCCTCCGCCACTTCGGCCGGTGAGAGCTGGCCGAGCTGGGTTCTGGTGGTGGCCGCAGTGCTGGTGTCGGGTCTGCTTCTGGCGGGCCCGGCCCTGCGCCGCCGCTATCCCGTTGCCTGGTGGCTGCTATGCGGCTTCCCAGCCGTGGCGTTCCGGGTCGTCCAGACCTGGCGGCCTCTGATGGCCGGGTGCGGGCTCGCCGTGAGCCGTCGGCCGGCGCTGACTGTGGTGTCCGGCCTCGTTGGCAAAGGGGCGCCTCCGCCGCAGCCGCGGGTCCCCCGGAGGGGGCTCATACGCCCGACCTCCGGTGGCTTCGTACTGCTCGTGCGGTTGTTGCCGGGCCAGGTGCCGGAGCACTTCGTCAAGGCTGCGCCCGCCATGGCGGAGAACTGGCAGGTGCACGCGGTCCGGGTGACTTCCTGGAAGCCAGGAATCGTACGGATCGTCGCTTCGGCGGCCGACCCGTTGGCCGACCCGCAGGTGCCGAAACAGCGAGGGCCCGGTCATCTGCTCCGTGTGACCGTAGGCGCCTTGGAGACAGGGGCCTCGTGGGTGGTCGACCTGCGGCGCGTCCCGCACTGGCTGATCGTCGGGGCCACACGCTCAGGAAAGTCGACGCTGATCAATGCTCTCGTGGCGGGCCTCGCCCCCCAGCCGGTCGCCCTGGTCGGGATCGACTGCAAGGGCGGCATGGAACTGTCCCTCTACGAACCGCGGTTGTCCGCCCTCGCAACGAACCGAGAGCAAGCGGTACGGCTGCTGGCCGCTCTCGTTGACCTGACCATCGACCGGATGACCCTCTGCCGAGCCGCCGGCGTTCGGAACATCTGGGGTCTGCCCGACAAGGAACGCCCTGTCCCCGTCGTCGTGATCGTCGACGAGATCGCGGAACTCTTCCTCGTGGCGAACCGGAGCGAGAAGGACGAAGCGCATGCGGCGGGTACGGCGCTGATCCGGCTGGCTCAACTCGGTGCGGCGCTCGGGGTGTTCCTCGTCGTGGCCGGTCAGCGCGTCGGTTCCGATTTGGGGCCCGGTGTCACTGCACTCCGGGCACAGCTGGGCGGCCGGGTGTGCCATCGCGTGGCCGACCCCGGTACGGCAGAGATGGCGCTCGGCGACCTCAACCCCGACGCGCTGAAGGCCGCGCAGGCCATCGCCCCGGAACAGGCCGGTACGGCTGTCCTCGCCTCCGGCGACGGCTGGGAACGCGCCCGGTCTCACCTGATCACGGAAGCGGAGGCAGAAGCCGTCGCCGCCGAGTACGCGCACCTGACCCCCGTCCTGTCCGAACTGCACGTCGAAGCGTGAAAGGGGCCTGCCGTGCTGGTGTCCATGTCGGCCGTTCTGCTGCTCGGCCTGCTGATCTGGTTCCTCCTGCGCATCCGGTACCTCCGGTGGGCCGACTCCCTGCTCTGTGGAGCCTTCGGCTTCCTGCTCGCCCGGACCGTGGCCGCTCCCGTCGTTCAGGCACTTCTCGACGGCGTGAACGGCTTCCTCGGCCAACTCCGGTTCTGAGACGCCCCGCCACTGACCCGACAAGGGGACTTCCCATGTCCGACTACGTCATCCGCTCCGGTGACCGCGCCGCCTTCCTGGTCGGTCTGCGGGAGCTGGTCGACTTCCTGACCGCCAATCCAGCCGTCGTCGTACCGCGTCACGCGTCCGTCGTCGTCTTGGTCGACGCCTCCGACTCCGCTGCTCGCCTCGACAGAGTGGGGTCTGTCGCCGCTCCGCTCGGTGTGCCGGCGGAGGACATCGGCCAGGGCTATTTCGCCGCTCGCCGCGACTTCGGACCGATCTCGTTCGGCGTCGCCGGGATTCCTCCCGAGGAACAACAGTGATCGCCCGTACGAAGGGCTCCCGACGGGGCGCGAAGTCGCCAAACCCGACCCCGTCAGGAACCCACTCCATCCGCCACATGAGCAGTGAAAGGAGCACCCACACTTTGTCCACCGCGCATCATTCGCGCAAATCCCCGTCGCCCGACTGCGACCTCAGGCAGCGTGACGCGCAGGTCTCGACCTGCGCCGGACGGGAACAGATCGTCCTCGTCGAACTCGACGGAACCGAGCAGTGGCTGTGTCCCGCGCACGCGGCCGCCGTCTGGCTCACGGACCCGACGCTGCGTTTCAGCGCCAAGACTCGGCCGGAGGGAATCTCGGCCGTGATGGGGCAGGCGTTCGGCGACGGGGGTGGTCGCCGATGACCACCACCCTTCCGCAGGGCGTTGCCGCTCTCGTCGATAAGGCGTCGGAGCCGGAGTTCGCGGCCTGGCGCCGGAACATCGTCCGCCTCGGTGGCTGCACCAACCCGATTCACCTGGTCGGCGCGGCAACCGTCTACGACACCACGACCGGTGCGGCCTTGCTCTCCTACAGCTCGGACGTCTACGGAGGTCGCCTGCTTACCGCGTGCGGCAACCGGCGTGCGACGGTCTGCCCGGCCTGCTCCGCCTTGTACCGGGCGGACACGTTCCAACTCATCCGGGCCGGCCTCGTCGGCGGCAAGAACGTCCCGGAGGCGGTGAGCGGTCACCCGCAGGTGTTCGCCACGCTCACCGCCCCCGGCTTCGGCCCGGTCCACACTCGCCGTGAACGTGACGGACGCGTCCGGCCCTGTCGACCTCGTCGGGCAGGGGACCACTGTCCGCACGGAAGGCCGGCCGGATGCCGTGAGCGGCACTCGGCGGACGACCCTCGTCTCGGCGAACCCCTCTGCGCGCGTTGCTACGACTACGCGGGTGCTGTCCTCTGGCACGCGTTCGCTGGTCGGCTCTGGCATCGCTTCGGGCTGGAGCTGCGCCGGGAGGTCGCACGGCAAGCAGGTCTGCCGCGAACCGAGTTCAAGGAAGTCGCCCGACTGTCGTACGCGAAAGTCGCTGAGTACCAGCGGCGGGGCCTGGTCCACTTCCATGCTGTGATCCGCCTTGATGGCCCCGACGGACCCGACTCGGCTCCGCCTCACTGGGCGACGATCCCGCTCCTGGTCGACTCCGTGCGAGCCGTGGTCGGACGAGTGGGGCTCAACACCCCTGGCGCGGTTGTCATCGGGCCGCGGGCGCTGCGCTTCGGTGCCCAGATCGACGTACGCCCGGTCACCTCGTACCGCCGGGACACGGGGGAGCGGCCTGCTTCCCCGGCCACCGTGGCGGGGTACATCGCCAAGTACGCCACGAAGGGAGCGGAGTCCGCCGGTGCGGTGGACGGTCGCATCCATCATGCGCGAGACATGGTCATGCTGCCGGTGCGTGCACACGTGCTCCGCATGATCGCCACGTGCTGGTGGCTCGGCGGCTTACCGGAGTTCGCGCCCCTCGGCCTGCGCCGCTGGGCCCACATGCTCGGATACGGCGGCCACTTCTCCACCAAGTCGCGCCGCTACTCGACGACGCTGACCGCCCTCCGGCAGGCCCGTACCGACCACCGGGCGGAGCAACAACGGGCCTCCGTCGGCCTGGCCGACCAACCAACGGTCACGGTCGGCCGGTGGCGCTATGCGGGGCGCGGCTACTCGCCGGAAGCCGCGCTCCTGGCGGCCTCGGTACGAGAGGGCGGTGCCTTCCATGGCACGTGAGACCCATACGAAGGCGGCCGAGCTGCTCACCGTGCGGCAGGTCCTCGACGAACTGGGCGGCATCTCTCGACGCACCTTCTACCGCTGGCGGGAACTGCGCCTCGCGCCCGCCTGCATCCGGTTGCCGAACGGCGAGCTGAGGGTCCGGCGCGACGTGCTCAACGACTGGCTGGAAGAACGGGCGGAGGGGACGGCGTCGTGAAGTCGTACAAGGTCGTCATCTGGAAACTCAGCATCAACCGCTCCGCGAAGAAGCCGACGTATCTCGTCCGATGGTCCGTGGACGGTGAACCGTTCCACGAGTCGTTCAAGACGAAGGCGCTGGCGGACCGCTTCCGCGCGAAGCTCCTCCGCGCGGCTGACAAGGGCGAACCGTTCGACACCGTGACCGGCCTGCCGGACTCGCTACGCGGTGGAAAGGCCGCGCTGTCCTTCCTCGACCTTGCGGTCAAGTACGTGGACGCCCGTTGGGCGGAGGCGTCGGCCAAGCAGCGGGACAGCATGACGGATGCGTTGGCGACGGTCCTTCCCGTTCTGGTCAAGCCGGGACGGGGGCGGCCTGGTCAGGAAATCCTGCGGCGGGCACTGCGGTCCTACGTCCTTCCGGTTCCTCGACGGGAGCGGGAGAGGCCGGAGGAGATCGCGGCGGCGGTGCGGTGGATCGAGAAAGCATCACTGCCGGTCGGGGAGTTCCAGGAGATCACCCGCGTGCACGAGCTGATCGACGCGCTGGGGCGCAGGCTCGACGGCAAGCCTGCTGCCACCCAGACGTATCGGCGTCGACGCGCGGTGGTCTTCAACGCGCTTGAGTACGCGGTCGAGCTGGAACACCTGCCGTTCAATCCACTGAGCCGCGTCCGGCGCAAGCGAGGGAAGCGGCCGGTGCAGGAGGTTGACCGTCGTGTCGTGGTCAACCCTCGGCAGGCGCGGGAGCTGCTGACCGCCCTCACGTACGTGGGCGGCTACGACCGTGCGAGTGGCCGACGATTGCGGGCGTTCTTCGGCTGTCTGTACTACGCGGCCATGCGACCGGGGGAGGCGTTGGGGCTTCGCCGCTCCGACTGCACGCTTCCGGCGTCTGGCTGGGGCCGCATCGAGCTGGCGGAGACCCGGCCCACGGCAGGTAAGGCGTGGACCGACTCCGGCGAGGCGCACGACCGGCGGGGACTCAAGCAGCGGGCCCAGGGCGAGGTGCGCATCGTGCCGATTCCGCCTCCACTGGCTCGGCTGCTCCGCGAGCACCTCAAGGAGTTCGGTACGGCTGAGGACGGCCGGCTGTTCTCCAGCGAGCGGGGCAACGTGATCGCGGCCTCGTCGTACTCGCGCGCATGGAAACAGGCTCGGGAACTGGCGTTCGTGCCCCACCAAGTGTCGTCAGTCCTGGCCTTCCGGCCGTACGACCTTCGTCATGCCGGAGTCTCGCAGTGGCTCAACTCCGGCGTTCCGGCGCCGGAGGTCGCCGCCCGCGCGGGTCACTCGGTGGACGTCCTGCTCAAGATCTACGCCAAGTGCATCGACGGCCAGGAGCAAGAGATGAACGACCGGATCATGCAAGGGCTCGGGGAGGAGAGTGTCACCCCGGACTGACCGAACGACATGACCAACGAACGGGAGCCCCGGACCGGAGAGGTTCGGGGCTCCCGTTCGTCAGTCCACGTATAGGCCGCACGGCTACGCTCAGGGTCCGGGAAACGGCTGCTGACCTGCGAGAAAGCCCATCAAGATCATTACGTCGCCATTACGTGATCACTGGCAAACGGCTGCTTCCGGCAGCATCTGCCTGCACATACGCGAAGACCCCACCCTCAGCGTTTCCGCTGGTGACGGGGTCTTTGGGCACCTTCTGCAAGGTGCCCCCGGCAGGATTCGAACCTGCGCACACGGCTCCGGAGCACGTTCAGAGATCGGCTTGCAAATCGGCTCTGACCAGCCGTTTCCTTGATCCCGGGAGGTAGGGGGTGCCCTCCTGTATCGCAGATAGTGCGAAGTTGGAAGTCGCCTCCGGCTCCTGCGCCCATTGATTGGTCGGCTCCGCCGACGGGCTGTAACACCCTCGGGGTGTTGCAGCCGTCTGTGACCGGACAGCCCGGACACCCGGCACTATGAGCTGTCCGGGCTGTTTATGCAGGTGAGAGGCGTAACCGGACAGCCGGACAGGTGGGACACTAAGTGTCGGTCAACCGGGCGAGTGGGACGCTGGTAGAGGAAGCCGCCACGTGTCTGGAAGGGGAAGCCGCGAGCCGCAGGCCAGTCCGCGAGGTACGTACTTGGAGTGATTGCGCCGATCAAATCCTCCACTCCTTCGGACTTGGGGTGAAGTCTGAACCCTCGGGGTTGCTATCCACGAGGCGTGTCGTACGAAACCGCAGCATGCCCATGGCTGGCATTGTGCCGGCAGATTCACCCACCCGCGGGCGAGAGTGCGTTCGCAATAAGTCAAGGAGTGCCTTGCCCGAAGGAACTCGCGCGAGCGCTCCGCCTGGAGACGACGAACTTCTCACCTGCTGTACTGGTCGGCAGACGCGCGTGCTTTCCGCAGCCCTGGCTTCTTTCCACCTGAGCTACCGCCTGGGGCGCCTACCATTTCGGCAATTGCGGCCTGAACTATTCAGGCATGCCTATGGGAGGCGCAGCACACCAGTGTCGAGGATGTGTTCGTCTCCGTTGCTGCGGTAATCAATTTGACGTGTGGCGTGTCGGCTGTCATAGATAAGAACGGTCAGTGGAACGATTGTGTCTTCGTCGCAACGTCCGCAGCTTTTCGAAATATTGAGTCGAACTCTGCGATAAATAGGGGCGATCTGTAGATGTCTTGCTCTTACGTAAATCTCAGTGGGGTCTGTCGGCTCGTCTGGAAGTCTAATAGTCATTTCGCTGGTTTGTTGGTGTGAGACCTCCGTTGTTCTGCTATTTTTCGCTGCCAAATTCGCGGCCGCCTCAAGCTTGGCGTCGACCTTTCTCTTTTTCCCGAAGGTAGACCCTAGATTTCCCTTGAGGCTGTAAGACTGCGTACGCTCGACAATGAACGTATCTTTCACTGAGGCCGAGTTTGTGTATTTATTCTCCTGTCCGGCCGTAATGTGAAGTACAGTGGTCCAGGATTCCGGGGCGACGTACTCCTCGTCGAGAACCTGGAATGCTACGATTCTGTACTCGATTCTATCTCCGAACAAAAGGAATCGTCGCCTGCTTGAATAGAATGCGTGAACATTCCCAGGTGTGCTGTCGGCAGCCCTGTCGACTTGGTACTGAAAATATTGCCGCATCACCTCTTCTGGAAGTTTATCCACTTCCTCCTTCAATACGAAACCGGAAAATTTGTCACGGCTCCCTGATGTGAATGCATTGCCGACCTCTCCGGGTCTTGCTTCCCCTGTTACCATAATGGCTCTAATGGAGGAGTCAATTCCCCTAATGCTCGAGAAGAGCTCTACTCCAGTAGCCAGAGGCATGCGCTGATCGAGTACGGCGACTTTGATGGAGTTCTCTCGGACTGCGGAAAGCGCCAGTTCAGGGGTATGGCAGCCGATGCTGCGCAACCCCGTTCGCAATTCGATCAGCTGAGCGAACTGTTCGGCGGTGTCCCGTACATCATCAACGACAAGGATTTCATACATCGTTCCTCCGCGAGGGGATGGCTACCGTGAAAGTTACAACCGTTTCTGAAGTGGCGAAGGATACACTTCCATTAGCGTAATCCTCAATGAGTCTTTTCGTTACTGAGAGCCCTAGGCCTTCATGGCCGCTTTTCGTGCTGAAGCCGCGTTCGAAGAGACTTTCATCGGGAAATGTGGTAGCGCTTTGGTTGGCGATCTCGATCACGTGATGTTCGACGCTTGAAGAATATGAAATGTGGATTGCGCCACCGGTTGGGCTGGCCTCCACTGCATTCTCAATCAATGGAAGCAGCGCTGCGATGGAGAAGCTATTGCTGTAGCCCGGAAAATTTTCAGGAAAATCCGCCAGTGTAACGTTGAGAGCCTTTTTCTCCTTGTCGGCATAGAAATTTGCTGCAGCCTGAAGTGACTTGCCGATTGAGGCTGGTGACCAACCTGAAGATCTTTCCTCGACGGAGGTCTGTTCGCGATAAGCGCTAATGAAGCATTTGCAGATATCTACCGCGTTGTGGATACGTCTGACTGCATCTTCCGGGTTCCTTCCGCTTGACTCAATATAGAGCGCCGCCGCCTCGATCTGGGCGAGAGGGGTGCGTAGGGAGTGGGCGATTTCCTTGGTCAGTTGTGATTTGTCTATTCTCGGTCCGATAATGCTGATGCGCGCATTATCGCCGCTGATGATCAAGCGGTCAGTCAAATCCGCAACTACTCGGTGGGATACCTCGGCAGGTACTTCGTCTACAAGGTAGGGGATAACCGAGTCGATTCTACTTTGTCCGCTATCTCGTTCCCTTCGAGCAATCTCCAGTCGTGCCAATACCTCGGTTTCGAAACGGTGACTCTGTTCCCTGCTGCGTCTTGCGAGTAGGGCCGCAAGAACTGATGCTACGAGGCTGCCAAGCAGGGCGGCGGCGGCCGCTACTGTGGCTGCGGTAACTGCTGACATTCTTCTCATCGCTCCTCTCCTCTGGGTGGTGCCTCACCCTATCCAGATGGTGTTGTACCAGCATGGCAGGAAGGTCGGCGTTGCTGCGTCAAATGCGTGCCCTGCTGCGAGCGCTGTGCGACTAGGCGGTGCCGTGGGGCGTGACCAGGCTGTCCACTCCCTTTTGAGGCAGATCGGACCGGAAGTGGCCCCCGGCTCCGACGCTCATTGCGAGGTCAGCTTCGCCGACGGGCTGCAATACCCCGGGGTGCAGCGTCTGTGACCACACAGCCCGGACAGCGGCACTTTGAGCTGTCCGGGTCATTTGTGCAGGTGAGGGCTCTAACCGGACAGCCGGACAGGTGGGACACTTGTCCTCGGCGCGCTGCGGAGCTCGGTGGCACTCTTGACAGCGGGCAAGGGGTGGAACGAGAGGAGTCGAAGTGCCGGAGGCCAGTCCGCGCGGAACCTACCTGGTCATTGCGGAGACGCTGCGCAACGAGATTCAGGCCGAAGGAGGTAGGGAGGTGCTGCCGTCGGAAGCAGAGCTGATGGACGCGCACCGAGTCTCCCGGAACACGATCCGTCGCGCGCTCAAGGTTCTCGAAGGGGACGGGGTTGTCGAGTCCGCTCCCGGTATCGGGTGGCGCGTGGTCCGGGGAGGCGACCGCCGGTCGCTCGCGGAGCGCATGACGGACGTAATCCAAGAGGACTCCCTCTCGGTCGGTGACGCGTACCCGTCCGAATCGAAGCTGTGTGAGCGGTTCGGAGCGTCTCGGACCGCCGTGCGTCGGGTTCTTGCCCAGATGGAGGGAAACGGGGTGCTTGCCACCGTGCACGGCAAGGGGCGAACCGTGTGCGCTCTCCCGACTCGCAACGCCCGGTCGTAGTCTTGGCCCCCATGGGACTGACTGAGTGGGCGTACACGCTCTCTGAATCGCTGCTTTCCGATCCGCTCCCGCGCCGGTGGGCGCACTCGCTAGGGGTCGCCAAGCGTGCTCGCTCCCTGAGCCCCATCCTGGGGGACGACGCGCAGCTGTTGGAGGCCGCCGCCGTACTGCACGACATCGGCTATTCGCCAGCCATTGCCGCTACGGGCTTCCACCCCTTGGACGGCGCGCGGTTCCTCAGAGATCAGGAAGGCGCGGACGAACGGGTTGTTCGTCTTGTGGCGCATCACTCCTGTGCCTTGCTCGAAGCGGAGGAACGCGGGCTTCGTCGGGAACTCGAGAGTGAGTTCGAGCTAGAGCGCCCCGACCTGGTCGACGCCTTGCTCTACTGCGACATGACGACGACGCCGGACGGCACGCAGACAACGCCGGCGGCGCGGCTGGATGAGATCGTGCAGAGGTACGGCCCGGACACCATCGTCGGGCGGTTCATCCAACGCGCGGCCCCCGAGATTCATGCAGCGTCGAAGCGCGTCGGGGATCGGATGGCGGACGTTTCCGTCGGTGGTCAGCCGATGTAGGGTGCCCGCCGCGTGTCATCGAGACCGTGCCGGATGCGCAGCATCATCGAAGGGTGGATATCCAGCCCGTCAAGGTTCGCCGGGTCAATCCAGCGGACCTCTTTCGATTCGCTACTAGTGCGCAGCGAACCGCCGACCGAGTGGGCCCGGAAACAGATGGAGAACTGTTGCCGGACTTCACCGTTGTCGTACGCCAACACGTGCTCGGGGTCGGTATAAAGCCCGACGATGTTGTCTACCTCGACGTCGATACCGGTCTCTTCCCGGACCTCACGAACAACCGTGTCCGCGATGCGCTCGCCGATATCGTGGCCACCGCCGGGCAGGGCCCAAAGGTCATTATCGGTCTTGTGGATGAGCAACAGTTTCCCTGCATCGTCGCGGACAACTGCTGTTACTGAGGGGACCACCGAATTGGCCTTAGGCGCGTTCGGGTCGCGGAAGTAGTCAATGCGGTTCATCAATGTGTGCCTTCCCAATCGTCGGGTGATGAGATCGGACGAGCCGACTGCCACACCTTTTCAACACTCTCTGCGTAGGCGTCGAAGAGTTCACCGCCGGGCACGCGTTGCAGATGGAGCACGGGAGCCATGTAGGCACCGACCCCGTAGAGGTGGCCGTTCGCCAGCAACTCGTCATCGGCCCGGTAGATCGAGTTGTAGAGCGTGGTGCCGTGCAAGCGGAACTCGACACCGGGGAGGCCAAAGAGCGGGCCGTAGTTGATGAGGGCGTTGCGAACCTTGCCCGCCATCGCGGCGCCGATGCCTTCGTCGTCGCCCCGTACGGCTACGGCCGGCGAGTCCGGCTCTCCCAACATGAAGCGGATAGGGACTCCGTCAACTGACTTCTCTTTCACGATGCGGTGAAACGTCGCGTCCTCGGTGAGCCAGAACCCCGAGTACACCAGTAGGTCAAACTGCCGGGTCGCTTTGGAGTACAGGTTCGTCCAAAGGGTCTGCATCACGACGGACCGGTGCGGATACAGCCTCACCAACTCCGCGTTGCCGGTGGCGGTCACTTCGGCCGACGTTCGTTCGTCCGGCCAGAGGTACGAGACTTCGCACTTCAGAAGTGAGGCGGTCGCGTACTGGAAGCGCCGATACGGCTTGCGGTCAGGGTCATTGATCCAACGTTCGACCGTCTTCGCCGCGACGCCGAGTCGTTCAGCGACCTCGTCAAGGGTCAGACCCAGGTCGACTATCGCGCCACGCAGTCGCTCGTTCGCCACGTCCAACCTCCGCTCACTCGGGACGACTTGGTACGACTTCACGCTAGCCAAGGACGACCTGAGTCGTACAGGTGCGAAGTCGAGCGTCGCAGTCATCGCCGCCACTCTGTAGGTACATCGAGCGCGAGGGGCTCGCGGAACGCCAACAGTCGAAGGGCTTGACGCAGCGAACCTCTCACTGCACGATGAGGAACACGTAATACATGTTCTCCATCGGAGGACGTGTATCGACGCACACATGTTCGGCGGCGGGACTCCCCAGCAAGGTCGCCTGCCGCCGGACCTCTCCCTGTCCCATCGATTCAGGAGAACGTCCATGCGTACGTACATCGGCCGTCGACAGGCCGTATCCGCTGACGACTTCGTGGAACTGGCCCTCGGGACCCCGGTTGAGCTGTGGCTCGGGGTGGAGGGTGAGAGCGAGATTGAGCGTGCGGCCCGGATGGACGCGGCGCGCGACATCTTGGCCGACCCCGAGTACAGCAACCTTCCGGACGACGTGGCCCGCATCGCCGCTGAGGTGATCGAGGTGCACGCCCCGGAGCTGTTCAACGTCGTCGCCCTGGTACGCCCGATCGGGCGCCGTCGGTCCTCCCGGAAGGGGGCGGCGGCATGAGCGCCCCGGAGACGAAGCTGACGGCCGCGCACGCCGAGGTGAAGGCGGAGATCGCGCGGACCGACACGAAGACCGGTCTGTTGCTGGCGTTCGTCGGTGCAGTGCTGGCCGGAGCCTGGACGGTCGCCAAGGACATGTCGTTGAACACCGCTTCTCTCGCGGTGGGCGGCGCGGGCATGGCGCTGTTGGTCGCGGCGGCGGGCCTGCTGCTGCGGTCGGTGCGTCCGAACTTGCGAGGTCGGCACGGCTTCCCGCTGTGGGCGACGCTCACCGCTGAGGAGATCACCGCCCACCTGGGTGAGGACCGCCTCAGCGCGGACATCGCGGGTCTGTCCCGCCTCGCGGTGGCCAAGTTCACCGGTCTGCGCCGTGCGGTTGACCTGACCTGCGCAGGTGGTGCGCTGCTCATCGTCGCGGCCCTGATCGTGGCCGGGGGTGCGGCATGACGACGACTCAGAGCATCGAGCGTCCGACGGTTCCGCCGCTGACGAAGCCGGAGATGGGGCTCGCCGGGCTGGGCGCGCTCGCCGCGGCTGGTGTCGGCGCGCTGGGCCTGATCGCTTCGTTCGACGCGGTCTCCTCCGCTGCCGCCCGGTGGGGTTTCGGTGAGCCGTGGATGCTGCCCGTCGGTATCGACGTGGCCATTCCGGTGTTCACCGTGGCCAACCTGCTGTTGATCCGGATGGACATGGCACTGGCGTGGGTGCGGTTCGTGCCCTGGGCGCTGACGCTGATCACATGCGGGCTGAACGTCGCCGCCGGTGAGTCTCTGTGGGCGAAGGTCGCACACGGCACGATGCCGCTGCTGTGGGTGGTGTTCTCCGAGATCGGCGCGCACATCTACGCCGTGCGTATCGGTGCCGCGACCGGCCGGCGGATGGAGAAGGTGCGGTTCTCCCGGTGGATGCTGGCGCCGCTGTCGACGTTCGGTCTGTGGCGGCGGATGACGCTGTGGGAGATCACCTCCTACTCCGAGGCGTTGAAGCGGGAGCGTGAGCGGCAGTTGGCCCGCGCCCGGCTCCGCGAGGAGCACGGCCGCCGGTGGCGGTCGAAGACCCCGCGCCCGGAACGCGTACTGCTGAAGCTGGGCGAGCTGGCCCCAGCGAGCGAGGACGTACCGCCCGTGCCGCCGAAGGAGACGGAGAAGCCGAAGCCGGAGGCACCCAAGCCGCCGCGGAAGCGCCCGGCCAGCACCAAGGGCAAGTCGACGAAGGCGCCGCGGACCCCGGCGGAACTGCTCACCGAGGCACGCCAGGCCACAGCCGAGTGGGCCGATGACGCGATCAACGCGGAAGCCATCCGCACCACGCTGCACTGCTCAGCGGCCAACTCCCGGGTGCTGCGCGACCTGCTGCTGAACGAGCGGGCCGACGGGCGCCGCCTGCACCCGATCGACGGCGACGACAACGAGGGCATCGAGGGGGCGGCGGCATGAACACCCTGCTGAGCATGCTGGCCGCGGCGGCGCCGGTCGCCTCCGGCTGGACGGCCCACACGTTGTGGCTGCGGCGGCGCCTGAACGTCGCCCGTCGCGACCCGCTGACAGGACTGCGGACGCGCGAGGCATTCACCCGCCGCGCCGCTGCCCTGCTGCGCGACCCGCGCGCGGTCGTGGTGCTGGCCGACGTCGACAGGTTCAAGCAGATCAACGACACCTTCGGGCACGCTGCCGGGGACGCGCTGTTGCAGGCAACTGCGGACCGGCTCGCCCACCACGTCGGCAGGTCCGGGGTGGCCGGGCGGCTCGGTGGCGATGAGTTCGCCGCTGTTCTGATCGACGACCACGGCACCGCCGGAGACATGCTCGCTGTGCTGCACGGCGTTCTCTCCCGGCCGGTCGATGGCCAGGACCCCGCCGTACACACCACCGTCTCTCTCGGCTGGGTGCGTGCTGCCGACTTCCCCGACGATGACCTGTCCGCGCTGCTGCGCCGTGCGGATGAGGCGATGTACGCGGCCAAGCAGGCACGCGCCGGTACCCGCCGTGCGGGGCTGGGTCGGCTGTTCGCCACGGTTACCGGGCGGCGCGCTGGCCGTACGGGCGCCCGCGCGGACGCTCCGGTCGTGGGGGTGGCTGCCTGATGTCGACTTACGCCAAGTGCTTCGACCCGCACGGCACCCGGTTCGGCATCCCCACGTTCCCATGGCGGTTCGCCCCGGATGGCTACGCCACCCGCCGACAGCTGCGCGAGAAGGGGCTGCGGCCGGGCGGACAGCCGGTCGCCGCGCAGGTGATGCGCTGCCACCGGGGCCGCAAGTCCGGGGTGCAGGTCGCCTACCTCTACCGCATCGACTGCGCGAAGCCGGTCCGGCCGATGACCTCGCGCAAGTGGGGCGCGCTCGCCCTGGCGATGCTCGCCCGCCGCACCTGCCCGCAGTGCCGATTGACCTACAGCTACTGCATCCCGACCTCGCTCGGGGTGTGTGTGCCCTGCGCCTACCCGGAAGAACAGCGCGCCGCTTGACCCGCTCAGCGCGGGGCCCGGTCTCAACCGACCAAAGCAGCGGCCGGGCCCCGCATCCCTCCCGAAAGAAGGAACCCCAAGTGAAACACCCCGACGACGACAACGAACTGTTCAACCGGCTCGAAGCCGAGATGGCCACCGACTCCAAGGGCGACGTGGTCGACCTGGACAAGGCGCGGTCGGCCCGTACCGAGTCGGCCGACAACACCCCCGACGCGTCGCCCGACTCCACGCCCGACCGGTCGGCCGACTCGAAGCCGACCGAGTCGGCCGACTCGGAGACGGGGGAGTCGGACGACTCTGGCCCGGCTTTGGTCGACCGCCCGGCGCCGACTCGGTCGGGCCCCGGTCTGATCGACCGTATCCGCGACTCCAAGCGGCTGGACATCATCCCGGTGTGGATGAAGTCGGGCGCGGAGTTCAAGGACGCGATGGGCTGGCTGGCCGGGCACGTCTGGCACACCATCGCCTTCCACGCGGTCCGCGTGCCGTTCCTGTACATGCCCAAGCTCATCTGGCGTTCCCCGAGCGGCCTGGTCAACGCCCTGGGCAGGATCGGCCGTTGGGCGGTCGACGCGGAGGGTGAGCCGCTGCGGCAGGCGGAGGCGCGCCGCGAGAACTCCGAGCTGTACCTGAAGCTGTCCCGGCAGCGTGACCGCCGGGTACGCCTGCGGATGCTCCTCACGTTCCTTGGCGGACTGTCCGCCCTGGTTGTGGGCCTGTTCCTGGTGTTCGGGGCGGCGCTGATGACACAGGTCATCGCCGCCGCGGTCGCCGTGCTGACGCTGGGCTGGCTGGGTGCGCCGGCGGATGCGCCTCTGGCCACCCGCGCGGTCATCAAGACCGAGGTGCAGAAGCTCACCAGCGACATCGTGGTCAAGGCCATGGCGTCCATCGGTATCGGGCAGATCGCGTCCGCGGTCGCCAAGGGACAGGACGGCATCCGGTTCGTCGCCCCGATCACCCGCGAGGGCCCGGGCTGGCGCGCGGACATCGACCTGCCGTTGGGCGTGACTGTCGCCGACGTGGCCGACCGGCGTGCCCGGCTCGCCTCCGGCCTGCGCCGCCCGCTGGGCTGTGTGTGGCCGGACGCCGACCCCAACGAGCACGAGGGACGGCTCATCCTGTGGGTCGGGGATAGGGACCTGTCCAAGACCGGCACCGTGAAGTGGGCGCTCGCCAACGTCCGCAAGCACGACATCTTCAAGCGCGTCCCGTTTGGCATCGACCCGCGCGGCCGGGCTCAGTCCGTGCCGATGATCCAGCACAACATCCTGGTCGGCTCGCTGCCCGGCCAGGGCAAGACCGCCTCCGTGCGCGTGCTGGCCTGCGGCGCCGCTCTTGACCCGAGCGTGGAACTGTGGCTGCACGAGAACAAGGGCACCGGTGACCTGGACTCCCTCGAATGCGTCAGCCACCGGTTCGTCTCCGGCATCGACGACGACTCGATCCGGTACGCGGCCGACTCTCTGAAGCTGCTGCGCGAGGAGGTCATGCGGCGCGCGGCTGCGATCAAGAAGCTGCCGCGGGATCTGTGCCCGGACAAGCGGGTCACCCGCGCCATCGCTGACAAGCGCTCGCTGAAGCTGTGGCCGCTGGTCGGTGTGTTCGACGAGTGCCAGAACCTGTTCGCGCACCCCAAGTACGGCAAGCAGGCTGGCGACGATGCCGAGTTCATCATCAAGCTCGGTCGCGCCCTGGGCGTGATCCTCGTGCTGGCCACGCAGCGGCCCGACAAGGACTCGCTCCCGACCGGCATCAGCGGCAACGTCTCCATCCGCTTCGCTCTCAAGGTCGCCGGACAGGTCGAGAACGACATGATCCTCGGCACGTCCGCGTACAAGAACGGCGTGCGCGCCACGTCGTTCCGCCCCGAGATCGACGCCGGTAACGGCTACCTCGCCGGAGCGACCGCGCTGCCGGTCGTGGTCCGCACCGCCTACCTGGACGACCCGGCCACCAACGCCATCGCTCAGCGCGCGCTCGCCCTGCGCAAGGCCGAAGGCACCCTGTCCGGGCATGCCCTCGGGGAGGACACCGAGAGCACGTCGGGTCCGTCGTACGACCTGCTTGCCGACGTGGCCGCGGTCGTGCCGCCGTCGGAGAAGCGCGTGTGGAACGAGCGGATCGCCGCCCGGCTTGCCGAACTGCGCCCCGAGGTCTACGGCGGCTGGAAGGGCGAGAACGTCACCAGCGCGCTCAAGCCGCACGGCATCAAGACCACCGGCGTGGCCGGGACGACCGACGACGGCGAGCGCACCACCCGCCGCGGCATCGTCCGCGACGACCTCACGAAAGCGATTGCGGAGCGTGACGAAAATCGGGGTGCCGCCTAGCCCCGCCGGCCCGCTACCGGTAGCGGGCTCACCTGCTACCGGTAGCACCCCCGCTAGCACCCCACAGAGCAGCTGATCTGCTATCTAGCGCATAGCACCCCACCTGCGAAAACCCCGGAAACCCCGAGAAAGGGCCCCCGATGACCCTCATCGCCCTTGCTATCGCCTGCCTGGTGCTCGTCACGCTCGGTTACGGCTCACTGTGTGCGGCCAGTCCGTTCGGCACTTGCCGCAAGTGCAACGGCTTTGGCTTCGCCACCACCACCGACCGCAAGGGACGCCCCAAGCGCGGCAAGAGCTGTCGCCGCTGTAAGGCCACCGGCAAGCGCATACGCGCTGGGCGCTGGATCTTCAACCGCGCCCAGCGGATCTACCGCGAAGGCACCAACTGACCACCCGTCCACCCCACTCGAAGGAGGTTCCGCCCGTGGCCGTCACCGTCTCGCTCGTGGCCCTGTTCGGACTCGTCCTGTTCTTCCTGCTGCGCTCCAAGTCCCTCGGCTACGGCGCCGCGTTCACCGCCGCCGCCTTCGGCTTCTTCCTCGCCTCCACCGGCGCATCCGGCCCCATCAACCAGCTCGCCGCCGCCGTCATCGACGCCATCCAGAGTCTCTGAGGAGTCCGGCCATGAACGAACAGATCATCGCCCGGCACTGGCTCGCCATCATCGCGCCCAAGGCGGCGCCCGCCATCGCCACGTCCACCGTGCTCATCCTGGCCCGCATCTGGAACGCCAACGGCGCCGAACACTCCCTCGGCAACGCCGTGCTCATGACCGTGCTGTCCCTCGGAGCCGCGGCGGCCGGCGCCTGTGCCTCGCTCGGTCGCTCCGGTGACGGCGTGCTCGCCGGGACCGCGTTCGCCGCCTCCGGCGGGCTCGCCCTGGCCGGAGTCGCCGGATACGCCGACGGGCTGTCCCTGCCGCTGCTGCTGTGGGCGCTCACCACCGCTGTCGCCTACGGGCTCGCCGCTCGGTACTGGCGCACCGACCGGCGCGACACCGTCGCCTACGAGCGGCACGTGAGCGACCGCCGCGAGGAACGCGCCCACATCGAACGCGTCGAAACCCTCCGCGCCACCACGCAGATCGAGGTGGCCCGTACCGGCGCCGCCTACGCCGAACAGCTTGCGCAGGCACTCGTCACCCGCGCCACCCTGCCCGGCTTCGACCCGCAGGCGCTCAACCGGGCGGGCCTTCCGCAGCTGCCCGCCGTCGGCGAGCGGGAGGCGCTGTGAGGTTCTTCCTCGGCACCCATCAGCCCCAGTGGCTGGGCACCGCGAATGTGCCGCTGTTCGTCTCCTACCGCCGTCTCGCGACCCGCCGCACACTGCCGCGCGCCATAGCGCCGTGGGCCCTGGACTCCGGCGGGTTCACCGAACTGTCCATGCACGGCACATGGCGCACCACCGCAAGCACCTATCTCGCCGCAGTCCGCCGCATTCGTGACGAGATCGGCCGCATGACCTGGGCCGCTCCCATGGACTGGATGTGTGAGCCCTGGATCACGGGCCTGACCGGCCTGAGCGTGAGCGAACACCAGCGGCGCACAATCGACAACTTCCTTCACCTGCGCGGAGCGGCCCCAGACCTGCCCATCATCCCCGTCCTCCAAGGCTGGGAGCTGGGCGACTACCTTGCCTGCGCCGACGCCTACGAGCGAGCCGGTATCGACCTGGCGGCCGAACCCGTCGTCGGACTCGGCTCCGTATGCCGCCGCCAGGCCACTGGGGAAGCCGCCGCGATCGTCACGACCCTCGCCGCGCAGGGGCTGAGGCTGCACGGCTTCGGATTCAAGACCCTCGGCTTGCGCAGCTGCGGACACAGCCTCGCATCGGCTGACTCCCTCGCCTGGTCCTACGACGCCCGCCGCAAACCGCCCCTGCCCGGTCACTCGCATAAGAACTGTGCCAACTGCCAGCCCTACGCCCTCAACTGGCGCGCTCGCACTCTCAACAGCCTGCCGCCGTGGCACCAACCGCCACTCGGTGACGACACCCCCGAAGGAGACGCAGCATGACGCCCCGAACCGAGAGGCCGACCACGATGAACGCGCACCCCCAGGACCTGGCGAACCAGGCCGCGGATGCGATCCGCAGCCTCAACCACGCCACCCGGAACGCCAGGGGAGAGCTGAACTTCCCCGGCGACGCGTACGCGCTGGTTGCGTCGCTCAAACAGCTCACCCAGCGTCTGCCGCAGAGCTTCGAGCAGATCTCCGGCTTCCTGGGGGCGCTCGCCAAGACCGGGGCGGTCACTGCGGACCATGGCGCGCCGGATGACCACCTTGCCGGAGCCCGCTCCGCTCTCGCCTCTGCCGCGCTGATCGCCCAGACCCTCACCGACCACTTGGACCGCGCGCACAGTGCCCTCGGTCCGCTCGGCTACGACATCGGCTCCGAGTAGCAACGCCGCGGCGGCGGGACTCCCCAGCAAGGTCGCCCGCCGCCGCGGTTCTCCCTGCCCATCCGAAGACAGAACAGGAGATCCCCAGCATGCCGTACCCGGACGGCTCTGCCCAGCTCACCGCCGCGCTTGACGCAGCGTCGCGCGACTGGCACGTCTTCCCCCTCCGGCCCGGAGACAAGCGCCCCGCCATCTCAGCGTGGGAACAGCGCGCCACCACCGACCCGGACCGCATCACCCGGTGTTGGACGCACGCCCCCTACAACGTCGGTATCGCCACCGGCCCTTCCGGCCTGGTTGTCATCGACCTGGACAGGCCCAAGCACCCCGACGACACACCGCCGGCGGACTGGGCCGCGCACGCGGTCACCGACGGCGCCGACGTGCTGGCCGTGCTCTGCGCGCGCTACGGCCAGCCGTTCCCCGGCAACACCTACACGGTCCGCACATGGAGCGGCGGCACGCATATGTACTTCACCGCACCCCAGGGCGAGCCTCTGCGCAACACCGCAGGGGACAGCGCCCGCGGGCTGGGCTGGAAGGTCGACACGCGCGCCGTCGGCGGACTCGTGGTCGGCGCGGGCAGCACCTTCGACGGGCACCCCTACAAGGTCGTCCACAACGCTCCCGTGGCGCCTCTGCCGGGCTGGCTCGCCGAACTGCTGCGCCCGGCTCCGCTGCCTCCGCAACGACCGGTCACGGTCGCCCTCGGCGGCCATGGGAGGCGCACGGCGTTCCTGAACGCCGCAGTCAACGGCGAGTTGGCCCGCGTCACCAACTCCGGCGAGAACGAGCACAACACGAGCCTCTACCTCGCCTCCGTCGCCCTCGGACAGCTCGTAGCCGGGGGAGAGCTGAGCGAGGCCGACGTGACCGGCTGGCTCTTGTCCGCCGGGCTTCGAGTCGGCCAGGGCGAGCGCGAGGCACAGCGCACCATCGCCTCCGGCCTGCGAGCCGGAGCACGACGCCCCCGGACGGTCGCAGCATGAGCGCCAACCCCATTCCGCCCCTGCACCTGTACTCCGTGCCCAGCGACTCCGAGCCAGCACGCCCGGCGCCGCCGAAGCGGGAGCGCCCGCGCACCGCATGGACGGCCGATCAGCTCATGGCCGCCCACTTCCCCGAGCCGAAATGGGCCGTGCCCGGCATCCTCGCCGAAGGCGTCAGCGTGCTCGCCGGACCGCCCAAGGTTGGCAAATCCTGGCTCTCCCTCGGACTGGGCCTGTCGGTCGCGGCCGGAGGTACGGCGTTCGACTCCGTGCCCGTACAGGGCGGACCCGTGCTCTACCTCGCCCTCGAAGACACCCCGCGCCGACTCCAGACCCGCATGGGCAAGCTCTTGGGCGGACAGCCAGCCCCCGCCGGGCTCACCCTGGTCACCGAATGCCCGCCCTTCCCCCAGGGCGGCATGGAAGCCATCGCCCAGTGGTTGGAGCGCAACCCCGATGCGCGCATGGTCGTCATCGACGTGTTCGCCAAGATGCGCGGGAACGCACCGCAAGGAGTGTCGGCATACGACGCGGACTATGTCGCAGTCGGCTACGCCAAGCGGCTCGCCGACCACTACGGCGTTGCCGTTGTCCTCGTGCACCACGTGCGCAAGGCAGCCTCCGAGGACTTCCTCACCGAGGTCTCCGGCACCAACGGAATCGCCGGAGCCGCTGACGCCACGCTCGTACTGAAGCGCGCCCGCGGCCAGGCAGACGGCATCCTGCACGTCACCGGCCGAGATGTGGACGAAGCCGAGTACGCCCTCAGCTTCCAACCCGCCTCCGGTGCCTGGCACCTGTTGGACGGCTCGGTCACCGATCACACCGTCAGCGACACTCGCGCCACGATCCTGCGCTACGTCCGCGCTCACCCCGGCGCCAAGCCCAAGGACATGGCGGGCGAACTGCCGAACGTCGACCTCGACACGATCCGCCGCACCTGCAACCGCATGGCCGACGCCGGACAGCTCACCAAGGACCCCGGCGGCCGGTACTACCCGGACACCGAGACCCGGACGGAGGGCGCCCAAGAGGTGTCCGCACTGTCCGGCTGTCCGGTTACCCCCTCTGACCAGCACGAACACCCCGGACAGTCGGAATTGGAGCTGTCCGGCCTGTCCGGTGCGGACGAAGGCGAAGGGATGGCGGGATGAGCGCCCGTACGCAGGACGAAAAGATGACTGTTCAGGAGGTCATCACCGATCTGAAGGTTGCCCCGTCGACCTTCTACCGGTGGCGCCAACTCGGCAAGGGCCCCCGCTCGATCAAGCTTCCCAACGGCGACGTACGAATTCGGCGGTCTGAGTACGAGCGTTGGCTCACAGAGCGGGAGGACGCTGCGTGACCACGAATGACGAAACCCCTCCGCTCCGACCACACGGAGAGGCAAGGCCGGGTTACTCCCTCGATATTCGGCTTTGGAAAGTAACGAAGGTCAACCGGAAAGCGCGCCCGTACCAACTGCGGTGGGTTGTAGGCGGGAAGGTAAGTAGCGCGACGTTCGCCACGTCGGCACTTGCCGAAAATCGAAGCTCGGAATTGCGGCAGGCTATGCGCAGGGGCGAGGCTTTCGAGATTGAAAGCGGACAGCCTGAGTCCGAAGTCCGCGCGGCAGAGGAAGCGGCCAAAGCCTCTGAAGAAGAGCCACCGTTGCGTTGGTTCGAGTTCTGCCGGAAGTACGTGGCCGGGCGGTGGCGTACGAGTGCAGCCAAGACCCGAGAGGGCATGGCGGACGGTCTTGCAGCCGTTTCTCTCGCCATGGTCAAGCGCGGGGACGATGCTCCGTCAGATGAGCAATTGCGGTTGGCTTTCCGGTGGGGGATCGTGCCCGCGAATGCGGGGGAGGACCCGCCGGCCGACCTCAAAGCCGCGTACGACTGGCTCACAACGACGGACCGCCCGGTTGGCGATGTGGCAGACGCTGCGGTGTTCGAGGACGTGCTCTACCGCCTCGGATACAAGCTGGACGGCACCCCGGCGGCGGGCGACACGTACAGGCGCCGCCGCCGCGCCCTGAACACCGCACTCGAACACGCGGTGGTCGCGGGCGACCTCTCGGGAAACCCGCTTCAGGGCGCCCGCCGTAAACACGTCGGCTCCAATGACGTGGTGGACCGGCGCGTCCTCGTGAACGCTCTTCAGGCCCGTCAGTTGCTCTTGGCAGTCTCCTACGTCGGATCGTGGGATCGGTGCCGTGGAAGGCGCCTGGTGGCCTTCTACGCGGTCCTGTACTACGCGGGCCTGCGTCCGGCTGAGGCGGTTGGACTGAAGCGGTCTGACTGCCATCTCCCAGACACAGGATGGGGCACGCTGACGCTCCGGGAGACGCGTCCCGTCTCCGGGAAGCAGTGGACCGATTCCGGGGAGCGTCACGACCGCCGCGGGCTCAAGGCACGGGAGGCCAAGAGCGACCGACCGGTGCCTATCCCGCCTGTCCTCGTGACGATCCTCCGGGCTCATCTGGACACGTTCGGCACGGCCAAAGAAGGGCGCGTGTTCGGAAACGAGCGCGGGGGAGTGGTCGGCTCTTCTACCTACTGGCGAGTGTGGGAGGAAGCGCGGGAGTACGCGCTACCGCCTGAGCGTGTCGCCTCACCGTTGGCCGGACGCCCGTACGACCTGCGGCACGCGTGCATCACGCGGTGGCTCAACGCGGGGGTGCCGATCGCTGAGGTCGCCCGGCGGGTCGGCAACTCGCCAGAGGTGATCCACCGGCGCTATCACGGCTGCATCGACGGTCACGAGGAAGCGGCCAACGCGAAGATCACAAAGGCGCTGGAAGAGGACGGCGATACGGCCTGATGTGTGTATCGCAGATGGTGCGTGAACACTGAGAGAGAGTGAGAAAGAGCGGGAGTCAGTGAGACTGACTCCCGCTCTCTCATGTCGGCATCCGCACTGGTCAGAGCATGATTCTTGCTGTCTGACTGGCGAGTGCCCCCGGCAGGATTCGAACCTGCGCACACGGCTCCGGAGGCCGTTGCTCTATCCCCTGAGCTACGGGGGCGTGTCGGTCGCGTTGCTCGCGGCGACGGACAGAACACTACCAGCTCCCTCGGGGTGATCAGGAACGGGTTTCCTGGGGTCAAGGAGGGGCGGGTTTCTCGCAGGGGGTGGAAGTGGGGAAAACCCGGACGCGGTGGCTGGGCCGGACCTACTCTCGAGTTGTGTCAGGCGCTTCGGGCCGGGTGCTTGTTGTGGACGACAACAAGGTCATCCGGCAGCTGATCAGGGTCAATCTCGAGCTGGAGGGCCTCGAGGTCGTGACCGCGTCCGATGGTGCCGAGTGTCTGGAAGTCGTGCATCAGGTGCGGCCCGATCTCGTGACCCTCGATGTCGTCATGCCTCGTCTGGACGGTCTCCGTACCGCCGCGCGGCTGCGTGCCGATCCCCGCACCTGCGACCTTCCCCTCGCCATCATCAGCGCCTGTACGCAGTACGAGGTGGAAACCGGTCTCGAAGCCGGCGTCGACGCCTTCCTCTCCAAGCCCTTCGATCCCGCCGAGCTCGTCAGTCTTGTGCGCAGGCTCATCGGGGGGACCAGAGGGGAGGAGACCCCTGACCGGGGAATCGGGCTCGAAGCACCTCTTGGTGTCAGCCCCGGGCACGACCTCACCCTCCGAGGCAGCGAAGGCGAAGGCGACGGCGACGGCGTGAGCATGTGCAACAAGCACGAGCACGCGCACGCGCAGGAACCCCACCACCATGGCCAGGCAAACCGGCACGCGCACCCCGGCGGACCCAGCCCCCTCGTAGAGCCCATCGCCGAATAGGCCACCC